>CAUZVF010000465.1:0-5452 GCA_963582955.1 Planctomycetota bacterium | reverse complement strand
GTGACCTTCTTTCCCTGGACGGCCTGTGTCGCCAGTTCGCGGTTTGCTTCCAAAACCATTACTACGGCTTCCTCAAGGTTTTCTCTGGCTTCCTCCAGCGTGCTTCCCTGAGTATTCGCGCCCGGCAACTCCTCGACGAATGCGATGTAACCTTCGGGAACTTCGATATATACTGCTGTGAATTCCATGAGACTCAATCCTCGGGTTTCACCAACGGTTACTATCGTATTTCACGCGGGCGCCCCTTCGCCATATCAAACGTGGCACTGCCGGACTAGCCACCAGTGCCACGATGAATCATTCATATTTTTGGGTAGGCATCCTGCCCGCCGTTTCGTGTTCTCGACGGGCTGCCATGCCCGCAAAACACTTACGCAAACAGCTCCTTCACTGGCGAGCCATTGTCGACCAGCTTCATGGGCCGTTGCAGTGGCGTCATGACTTCTTTGTTGTGGTCGATGCCCAACGAGTGACAGAAGGAAGCGTGCAGATCGGCGACCTGAACCGGACGGTCTTTCGGTTGGTAGCCGTCTTCGTCCGACGATCCGATCACTTGTCCGCCCTTGATTCCGCCGCCCGCCATGAAGCAGCTAAACACAGCCGGGTAGTGGTCGCGGCCGGCGTTGTCGTTGATGCGCGGCGTGCGGCCGAATTCGCTGAGCATGATGACCAGCGTCTTCTTCAGCATGCCGGTGTCGGCAAGGTCTTCGATCAGCGACGCCAGTGCCGGATCCATGATGGCTCCGTGATTGGTCATCGCCGGGAAGTTGTTGCTGTGAGTGTCAAAACCGCCGCGATTGACCTGGACGAATCGCACGCCCGTCTCGACCAACTGCTTGGCCAACAACGCTCCGCGACCGAACGTCGTGTCGCCGTAGCGATTGATGATCGCCGTCGGCACGCGATCCAGTTCGAACGCCTTCAACGCCGGGCTGCGCATCAGCTTGACGGCATCACTGATCGCCGTTTGCGTTGATTGCAGCTTGCTGCTTTTGTTCTTGCCGTTGAAACGGTTGTTGAACTTGGCCAGCGTTTCCAGACGTTTGTCGCCGCGGACTTTGGTGATGCCTTCGGGAAACGACAGGTAGGGATCTTTGTCGCCCGGAGCACCCACGAAATAGGCCTCGCACGATTGGCCGAGATAGCTGGCTCGCCGAGCCCGTCCGCTGATCGTGATAAAGGGAGGCAGATCGCCCGTCTTCTGTCGTTCGTGGACGACGACCGAGCCGAATCCGGGATGGATCAAGTTGGCTGACTGGTTGTAACTGGTCTGCAGGTTATAGGTCGCTCGGCCATGAGCACCCTGAGTTCCCGCGATCGATCGCACCAACGAGCAGTGATGCATTTGACGAGCCAGTTCGGGGAAGATCTCGGAAATCTGAATTCCCGGTACCGACGTGTCGATCGGATTGAATTCGCCCTGCGTGGGCCGTCCTGGTTTGGGATCCCACGTGTCGAGATGAGTCATCCCCCCGCCGTTCCAGAACAAAATGACGTGTTCCGCCTTTTGCGATCCAGTTTCACCGGCAAAAGCCAGCAGATCGCGAATCTGAAAACCCAACATGGTTGCCCCAGTGGCTCCCAACATGGCTCGACGAGACAATTTGTATTCGCGGCAGGACATCGACATTGAGGGACTCCTTGTTATGAATTTGACGATGGTCGATTGGATAGTTTGGTTTTGAGTGGTTGATTGTAGGGTTCGTCAAGGTACGCAGACGCACCATCTACATCTTACTTTCGGTGCGTCTGCGTACCTTGACGCACCCTACAACAATCTATGGTAAGAATCGGAATTCGTTACAGTTCAACAACAGCCATCGCAGATCGGCCATTCCGGTGAGTTTGCTTTCACCTTCGGCGATCAACTGTTTGGCTTCGGTGACTTCATCTTTCGTCGGCTCGCGAGTCAGGATTTCCCGGTACGCAAGCTGGATCGCTTTTTGAACGTTCGGTGTCTTGCCGGCCAACAATTCGTGCATCGGCTCGAATTCGCCCACTCTTGCCGCTTCGTTGGTCAGCCGGCCGTTCATGATCATCAGCGCCTGCCGCATCGAGGGGCTCTGGTCGCGGGTTGCTCCCAACTGAGTCCGATCCGTCTGGCCGAAGACCCGCACGAAATGCTCGGGAATCGCCGGCGAGGCCATCAAATAAGTTGAACTGAATTTCGGATTGTCGTCGACTTCGCGGCGGACGAAACGGTCGATGTATTCGATGTAGCGCCGTTGCTGCTGCATCTCTTCCTGCATCCGCATGGCTTCGATTTCTTCCTTCGACATGACGCGCATTTTTTCGACGGCGGCTTGATCCGGTTCTTTGGAATCCTTCTTGGCCAGCAGTTTCTTGAAGTCCAGTTCGATCGCGCGTTCAAGGTCGTAACCCTGAGCCAGCGCGGCCTTCTTTTCTTTCACCGGCATCTTCTTCTTGTCACCGGCAGCGGCCAAGTTCAATGAGTCAGGCTGCAGGGCATTGTCTTCGGGATCCTTGGCGATCCGATTGCGGACCCAGGTGATCTTCATATTTTTGCCGGCGGCGTGCTTCACGTCGAACAGATGCCCGGCCGTCACGATGCTGTCGAACAGTGTTTCGCTGAGCATCCGACGTAGCGGCGTGGCGAGGAATGATTCCTCCAGTTCCTGCTGAGTCGCCTCGTCGACATCATTGGCATGAGCCCGCTGGTAGGCGTCGCTGGTGACCACCATTCGAATGAGCGATCGCAGATCGAATCCGCTGGCCACGAATTCGTCGGCGAGATAATCGAGCGTTTTTGGGTGGCTTGGCTGATTCTCGTCGCTGAAGTCGTCGACCGGCTCGACAATTCCACGACCGACCAGTTCGGCCCACACGCGATTGGCAAAGCACCGCGAGAAGTACCGGTTTCGCGGGCTGGTGATCATGGCGGCCAATTCGGTGCGCAGTTCGCTGGCCGAGAACATCGACGATCGCAGATCGATTTTGCGGACATCCGCTTTCGCCTGTTTCGTGACGTCGATGTCAAAACCGCCGAGCCGTGAACCCTTCGTCCGTTTCTTGACTTTCTCGTCCGCGTCAGCCAGCAAAGCGTCGAGTGCGTCGTCGCTATTGTCCTTTTTCACTTTGCCGGCCGCTTGTGCTTTCTTCTTACGGAAATCGTTCAGCCGGGCGATGTACTTCGACGGGCCGTCGCCTTTGAGCAACTTGACCGGGAAGATCGGAGACATCGGCTTTCGCTTTTCGTCACCTTCCGCTCCTTGCGGCGGCCAGAGAATCGACGTTTGAGCGACTTCGGTTGTGTAAACGGTGTTGGTGAACCGCGTTTCGATGCGGCGGGTTTTTCCAAAATAAGCCGCCAAGCCATAGAAGTCGTGCCGAGTCCACTTGTCGAACGGATGGTCGTGGCACTGAGCGCACGCAATTCGGATTCCCATAAACGTCTGGGCCGTCACGCCCGCCAACGCCATCGGATCGGCATTGTCACCCAGCACGAAGCCAACTTCCGGAATCGCTCCGGCTTTGCCGTTGGCCGAAATGAACCGGCGACTCATCTCGTCGTAAGACATGCCGTCGTTGATTGCCTGATTCACGAATGCAATCGCGGCGGCACCACCGTCGGCATTGTATCGCAGTCGCAGCAGGTCGGCGAAAAACGTCGTCCAACGGTCGGCAAATCGCTCGTTTGCCAGTAATTGGTCGACGAGATCAGCCCGCCGAGTCTTCCGTGGAATCTTTGCAAAGGCGTCGATTTCGTCTTGCGTCGGAATCCGCCCGATCAAGTCGACATACACACGCCGCAAGAATGACAGATCGTCAACAACTGGCAGGGCTTTCTTGGAAACGCCGAGTTCCTGATTCTCGCGATTCAGAACTTGCGTGACGTCGGCCTGACAAGTTCCCACAATGGTGACAAGAGAAAGTATTGCCGGAATCAATCGTTTCACAATCGTGCTCCTTCGATGGAACGCAAAGAGGGTCGGTCTCTCACCACTCGGAATTGAAAAACATTCGAGTGAATTCTTACGATTTCGGGAGTTTTGTAGGAAATCGACGTTTCCAACTTGCTGGCGGGCGCGTTCCGCATCCCAAAGAGCCGGCCCGCGGGATTCGCTCGGTTTCCAGGCAGGATTCAATAAAAGCTCTTTGATTTGTATAGCACGGCAGCAGTTTTTTGAAGACGCATACTCATTTCGTTCGAATGTTTTCTTGAACTTGCGAGTTCGTAAGTATCGAGTTTTTCGTAAGACAATCTGAGACCAATCAGGAGATAAACTCATGACACGAATCCGCACGGGCACTTTTGCAATGATCTTCGTCGGACTCATCGGGAATGTCCAAGCAGCGGACGTTTCCGTCAAAGGCGTCCATCTGTGCTGCGGCGGCTGTTCGAGTGGAGCGGAAAAGGCGTTGGGCAAGGTCAAATCACTGACCAAGGTCAGTTGTGATGTGAATTCGAAAGTCATCAGCTTCACCGCCCCGGACGAAAAAACCGCCAAGTCGGCCATCAAAGCACTGGCCGAGGGCGGCTTCTTCGGCAAGGCCACGCTGGGCAAGAAGAAACTGAAGTTCCCAGACGCCGGCGTCAAAAAAGGAGCCAAGTCCGACACCGTGACGATCTATGGCCTGCACCTGTGCTGCGATGCCTGCGTTTCCGGAGCCCAAAAGGCCCTCGAAAAAGTCGACCGCCTGAGCACGACGGAATTCGACCGAGCCAAAGGCACGGTCAAAGTCATCGGCCAACAGGTCGCAACGCAGAAGATCATCGACGCATTGAACAAAGCCGGCTTTTACGGAACGGTCAACAAACCGAAGAAACCAAAACCAAAGCCGAAGAAAAAGTAATTACGGCAACAAGGCACTTGGCTTACGAAGATGAAGCGACTCTCGTAGTGAGCCGCATTCAATCATCCGAAACGCAACCGTAAGTGTGTTGCGCGCTGGCCAGAATCGCACAACTCTCGCCACTCTGAAGCAGACGGCCGACTTCTTGTTCGTTTTCCAAGGGGATTGCGAATAAATCTTCGACGACGTCGCTTTCCAATTCACTCAGCAAATAAACTTTGGCCCAATCGGCCGCGGTCGCGAATTGGCTGGCGGGAATCAAGTCGGCGGGCGGTTCCAGCCGCAATGGCTTCATGGCGTCGCGTGGAGACTCGACGGCTTGCACGATCTTCATGCCATCGCCGAGTGGTTCGTTCAGGCCCGATAGGACGACAATCTTCCCATCGGCCGCCACCAGATTGCGGGCAGCCGACAGGGCAGCGCCGAGTTGTTGCCAACCGTGGCCATTGCTGCCCGAGTCGATTGCCGCAACGACGATCTCGGGCCGGGAACTTAGCTCGACCCGCCATTCTTCGTTGAGCAATTGTTTCCCGCGCTTAAAGACCGAGTCTGACATTCCGCCCAATATGTGTGAAACTTTGCCATTGGTTCCCGCGATCATTTGAATCGTCAATTGGATGCCAAGCAGCCATGCGAT
>CAUZVF010000464.1:0-5460 GCA_963582955.1 Planctomycetota bacterium | reverse complement strand
TACCGATGTAGCGATGCGGTTGGGCCTGACTCGGCCGCGGCGTTCATTCCCGGCGTGGTTCTGGGACTTCGACAACGATGGCATTCTCGATATTTATATCAGCGCTAATCAGCCCAGCGTTGGATTACTGACACTTGACGCGCTAAACGCCGACACGGCGGCCAACAAAGGACTCGTTCGGGGCACGACGGATTTTGGAGTTCTGGGTTCTGAAGCTGAGTCATGGGAATTTGAACTTCCCGCGCTTTACCGCGGCAACGGTCAAGGCGGATTTGATGACGTCGCTTCGGAACAGAATCTCAATTATCCAACCGAACCGATGGGCGCCAACTTTGGCGATGTGAACGGAGATGGCTACTTGGATTTCTATCTGGCAACCGGCAATGTGCCTTATTGGGAGCTGAGGCCCAACGTCATGTTTCTCAACAATGGCGGTCAGGGCTTCTCAAATGTGACGATGGGCGGCGGATTCGGTCATCTGCAAAAGGGACATGGGGTTAGCTTTGCCGATATCGATAATGATGGAGACCAAGACGTCTATGTGCAGATGGGCGGGCAGCTGCCCGGCGACAAATACTACGACGCCCTCTTTGAAAATCCGGGCTTTGGCCATCGCTCGATTACCATCAAGCTTGTCGGCAACCAGTCCAATTCCTCGGCCATCGGTGCAAGGATTCACGTTAAGATTGTCGAAAACGGCAAGCAGCGATCGATCTACCGGCACGTGAACAGCGGCGGCAGCTTTGGTTGTAATCCTCTGCGACAAAATATTGGACTGGGAAAAGCCGACAGAATTGAATCGATTGAAATCTACTGGCCCACATCAGATCTCACACAAACATTTCGTGACGTGGCAATGGACCAAGCAATTGAACTTGTCGAGGGCGACAAAGAATTCAAATCAATGCGGCTCAAGACACTGGTCCTTGGTCGCAAATAGGATGAACTGAAGCTCTCGGACGTTGCGGTAGGTTGGTGATACTCGCTAGCGTGGCCTTCGGCCGCAACCCAACGTACAACGCGCAATCTTTGATCGTTTGAGTCACAAGGAGACAAATGTTGTTTTGCAGGATAACAACGTGTTTGAAAAAGCGGGCGGACCCTTTGTCAGCTCAGATTGCCTGCGAGGTTTTACGGCGTCCCAGTGGGTCTGGCGCATTTTGCCAATACGTTTTATGTTTCATGTGCCTGCTGTTGTTGCTCATGTTGCCTGCACACAGCTTGGCGGCCGATGAAGTTTGGCCGGAGACCAAATGGGCCAAGGCAAAGCCCGCAGCCGTCGGGATGGACGAGGCGCAACTGCGGAAGGCGCGTGACTATGCGCTGACCGGTGGCGGTTCGGGATTCATTACACGGCATGGCAAACTCGTGATGTCGTGGGGAGATCTCAGTCGACGATACGATCTCAAGTCGACGACCAAGTCGATCGGCGTGACCGCGTTGGGACTGGCGATTGCGGACGGAAAAATCCGTTTGGACGACAGAGTCCTCAAGCATCATCCGGCATTTGCAATTCCGCCCGAATCGAACAAGAAAACCGGTTGGATCAAAAGCATCACGATTCGGCATTTGGCCACTCAGACGGCCGGCTTTGAAAAACCTGGCGGTTACACGAAGTTGATCTTTGAACCGAATATGAAGTGGGCGTACAGCGACGGGGGACCGAATTGGTTGGCCGAGTGCGTGACGTTGGCCTACGGCCGCGACGTTGATGAATTGATGTTCGATCGAGTCTTCAAACACTTGCATATCAATCGCAAGGACCTTGCATGGCGTAGAAATTCTTATCGCAATGCGAAGATCAACGGAGTGATGAGTCGCGAGTTCGGATCAGGAATCAGCGCCAACGTCGATGCCATGGCGCGAATCGGATATCTCTATCTGCGTGGTGGAAAGTGGAACGGCCGGCAGATCATCCCAAGCGATTTTGTCAAAGCAGCCAGCCATCCCATCAAGTCAGTTGTCGGCCTGCCGGAAGTTGATTCAAAACGGTTTGGGAATGCGTCAGATCATTACGGGTTGTTGTGGTGGAATAACGCGGACGGCACTCTGAAGAACGTTCCACGCGACGCCTTTTGGTCTTGGGGGCTCTACGAGAGTTTGATTGTCGTCATCCCCAGCCTGGATATCGTCGTCGCCCGTGCGGGAAAATCCTGGAAGCGAAGTTGGTCGGGACATTATTCCGTGTTGCAACCATTCTTCGATCCCATCGTGGCGTCGGTCAAAGTCGCCGTCTCGTTGCGCGAGACGAAATCCCGCTCGTCAGAACAAGAAGCTGACACGGCTTATCCACTCAGCCCCGTCATCAAAGGCATTCAGTGGGCTCCCGCTTCCACCATCGTGCGTTGCGCCCAAGGCGGCGATAACTGGCCCATCACTTGGGCCGACGACGGGCACCTCTACACGGCGTACGGTGACGGTCGTGGTTTCAAACCGTTCGTCGAGAAAAAACTAAGCATGGGCCTGTGCCGAGTCGCCGGTGGCCCGATGAACTTCCAAGGCACCAACCTCAGATCTCAGACGGCCGAACGAACCGGCGGCGGTGCGAGTGGCCCGAAAGTCAGCGGAATGCTGATGGTCGACAGTATTTTGTACATGCTAATCCGTAACACGGGGAACTCGCAGCTTGCTTGGTCGCGAGATCACGGCCAAACCTGGACGTGGAGTGATTGGAAGTTCGAAACCAGTTTTGGCTATCCCACATTCCTGAATTTCGGACGCAATTATGCAGGATCCCGTGATGCGTTCGTTTACATCTATTCGCAGGATTCCGAGAGCGCGTATCAGCGAGCCGACCGCATGGTGCTGGCACGAGTTCTCTCGAACCAGATCGCAAAACGAGAGTCCTATCAGTACTTCGAGAAACTCGATAACGGCTCCCCGGTTTGGACAACCGATATCAAACGACGCGGCGCGGTCTTCACACGCAAAGGCGCGTGCTACCGCTCGAGTGTCAGTTACAACGCCGGTCTGAAACGATATCTGTGGTGCCAGACAGGGACCGGCAACGACACGCGATTTCGCGGCGGCTTCGCAATCCGTGACTCGCCCGAACCCTGGGGACCTTGGACCACGGCTTTCTTCACCAAGCAATGGGATGTCGGTCCCGGCGAAACCTCGTGCCTGCCCACCAAATGGATGAGTCGCGACGGACTCACGGTGTACTTGGTATTTTCGGGAGATGACTGCTTTTCGGTCCGAGAAGGATCGCTGCGGATTGCGGAATAGATGATTTCCGCGCCCACTTCGAGGACCGAGAAACACGGTGCATCTTGTTCTCACGGAATCCATTTCGCAATCGTCACGAAATCGGTTTCAGTTCGCTCTCGTAAGAAGGCGTCGCTTACCCACACTTATCGAGATCATGATGGCTGGAAGGAGTTTGCGGCAAGCGCTTTACAGGCAGCACAAACTTTCGCATGCTGTGGAAAGTTCGTTGCGTCGCCATTCCCCTTCAAAGAATTCCGGAGGTCGGTCAAAAATGTCACGAATTCAAATTACTGCAATTTGTCTTGCGTTTTTGTTTGTAAGCCAGAGTGCGTGGGCGCACTACTTGTGGGTAACTGTTGACAAAAAGACAGACAAACCGGCCGTCGCGAATCTTTATTTCGAAGGCGGTCCCGGTGCCGGTAACGGCAAGTATCTTGAACCGTTTATCAAGCACGGAGTCATGTGGATCCGAACGCTCGAAAACGGTGAACCGAAGAAACTGAAGATGGAAGTTGCCGAGAAGCCGAAGAAACGGTGGCTGACCGCGAAGCTCGAAAAGAGCAGCCCGGTCGCAATCGAAAGCTATGGCAAGTGGGGAGTTTACCGTTACGGAAAGACCGACGTCCTGTTGCACTACAACGCCAAGAACCTGGATGTCTCGAACGCGGAAGAACTGAGCCAATTCGCTCGGGCAAAACATCTCTCGCTCGATATCGTTCCGAAACTTGGCAAGGATTGTGTCGAGGTTCAAGTTCTGTGGAAGGATAAACCGGCTGGTGGCCGTTCGGTCTACATCCGTGGCGCCGGAGGATTCAAGAAGACGGTCAAGACTGACAAAGAGGGAATCGCGCGCTTCGAACCGAAGGAGGCTGGCCGGTACACTCTGCGAACGAACGTCGAAGAAAGAAGAGTGGCACCGACAACGGCAAGGAATATCAACTGGTGCGCCACCATTGTACGCTGTTGGTTCACCTTCCAATCAAGAACGGAAAGTAGCGAACGACGACATGCCATTGAGCTGTCGCTCGCCGCGAGCCAATCTCAATCCGAAAAATCTCCATTGCGCGTCGAATTCAGTGCCGTGTTGAGGATTCCGTCTTGTAAATCTTGAATTGCAAGAACTACAAAATGCGGATCCTTCCACGGATCGGCTGATTGGATTATGCAAATTGCTGACGTCGCAACCTTTTCCCAATCAACGACTTACGGATCCATTCTCACTTTCGGGTCCTCCGTGATCTCGGGGTTGGCCCGCCGATTGCATTCCAGGGCATCTACCCCAACATCAATCTCGTTTGCTGCAAGGAAGCACGCCAATGAGTACGAATGCTCCGTCCGCAAGGTTTTTGCAAGTCGCCATCTCGGTTCTCGTGGCATCCAATTCGGCGGCTGCCGCGGTTTATAAGACGCCGAACTTTGTGGTTAATGCCCCGTCTCTCGAAGTTGCCGTTCGGGTTGCCCGTGCCGCGGAACTCTATCGAGAAAAGCTCGCTTCCGAGTGGCTGGGCAAGACGATGCCGCGTTGGTCGCGGCCCTGTCACGTGACCGTCAACGTGGGCCAGGTAGGTGCCGGAGGCGCGACAAAGTTTTCGTTCCATCGCGGACATGTGTTTGGCTGGAAAATGACCGTTCAAGGTCCGGTCGACCGGATTCTCGATTCGGTCTTGCCGCACGAAATCAGCCACACCATCTTCGCGTGCCATTTCCGCCGACCGCTTCCGCGATGGGCCGATGAAGGAGCGGCGACATTGGCCGAAGATGACATGGAAAAACTACGGCAGCGAAAACTGGCCGTGCAAGTCTTGAAACAACGGCGTCGCATTCCGCTAAAACAACTCTTTGCCATCAAGGAATATCCGCAGGACATGCGACAAGTCATGACGTTGTATGCCCAGGGATATTCGTTGGCCGATTTTCTCGTGCGTCAAGGTGGCAAAAAACGCTATTTGGATTTTCTCGGCGATGCCCATAAATCAGGTTGGAACCGAGCGATCAAACGGCACTACGAATTCGAAAACATCGACGATCTGGAACAGGGGTGGGATGCTTGGGTCATGGCGGGCAGTCCGTCGCTCGATATTCCCGCCGGCCAAATGTTGGTCTCGAAAGACAACGCACAATCGCCGGTTGTTGTCCGCTCGCAGAGTCCCGACAACGCGTCTCGCTCGGCTTCCCGACAGAGTCTGTCGCGGACGGATCACCGCACCGGGCCGTGGAGAAAGAGCGCGTCGACACACGAACGAACTGGAT
>CAUZVF010000463.1:0-5462 GCA_963582955.1 Planctomycetota bacterium | reverse complement strand
TCGAATTCCGAAGAGCGGGGCGTGCATTTTCTGAAACATGAGCCGAAGTTCTGTCGTGCACAGATCCGGAGATCCTCAGTCGCAAAGGCGAGCTAGAGCTGCGAATGTTCATTTCCAGACGTTGTATCACAGTTCGGGCGATTGGACGGGGCCGGGCTTCCAATTGAATCGTTGTTGAAATTCATCCGGCGAAAGTAGCTGCTGATCTCCTTCTGTGGTGATCGCGACAAATCGCAGCGGATGAGATTTCGGCGACGATGTTCGAAAGCTCCCATCTGGTGTCACCAGAACTAAGACCGGCTGAACGTCTCGAGACAAGACAATCAGCGTTGAACGCCACGTTTTCATGTCTTTCCAGAATTGGAACTGATTGAAGTCGCCAACGGCGATCGACTGGTCGTGAGTTCGGAAGATCTGGCGAAACGGCGTTTTGTGTACCCGCGTTTTGATTTCGCCCGTGTTGGTGTTCCACGTGCCGAAGAGCGACCGATTTGGGTGGTCGTCGGCGAAGAGGAATGTCTCACCATTCAGCCAGGCGACGGTTCGAACTCGCGTTCCTGTCAGTTTGCTGCCCTTTGTTTCACCCGTGGCCAGATCAAGGACCGTGATGCGGTCGCGATCTTTACCTCGGGATGATGGGGCCGCACGGAGCGAGACGCGCCAGGCGATCTTGCTTGAATCAGGCGAGAAATATAATTGCCTAGGTTGAGAATCCGCGACCTGATGGGTCTGCGCCAGCGACAGATCACCGTCAGACCATTCCCACACTTGGATACGACTGTTTTGGGAAAATTTGCGGGACCCACGCGACGGGAGTTTGTAGGTAGCCACGCTGGCTGCCAGCCACTTCCCGTCCGGCGACCAGGCGAGCGCATGAATCTTGGGGGAGAAACCCCCATAGTTTGATGGTCGCTTGTCCTTAACGTCCTCTTGAAGCAGCGACCATTTGACCTCTCCGGAGTCCGAGTTGAGCACTTCGATTGTTTTTTGCCCCGGCCAAGCCAGCCAACGGCTGTCGGGCGAGAAGACGTATGGCAATCGATCTCCCGTCGAACTTGCCGCCGGACTTGAGTTCGGTTGTTCACGTGCATAGAGAATTTGACCGTGTTCGATATCGACAACATGCGTTTCTGTTGACCGATTACCTTGTAGTGCAACTCGCCGTCCATCGGGAGACCAGTGCATGATAAGGAATGCGCTGCCGGTCAGAGGAATCCGGCTGATGACCTGTCCGTCCACCAATTTCATGAAGGTGAGTTCGGTCTGAACGTCATCCCGGTCATAGATGTCTTCCTCCGGATTGATCTTGGGGTCGGTGACACGGTTCGTGGCGACCACGGAACCATCGGGACTCAGCCGGTACTGCGGAAATCGACCGGCGTCGCTCTTCAGCCTCTGTAGATGCTGCAAGTTCGAGAGATCCCAGAAGTCGATTCGCCGTGAGTTTCGGACCGTCGACAGCGTTGCCAGCGTGTTTTGCCTCATCCAGTTCTCGACGATGCGAATCGGCGGTTCCAACCCGGCGATCGGCCGCCATTGGGGGTTCGCAGCGTCTAGATCGGCAACACTGGCATGCCCCTTGTGCATGGCCGACAGAACACGTCCGCCCGCCGCCCAACTGTACTTTGGGCTGGCCCAACGATGGCCGTAACTGGGACCTGCGGTGTGCTCGAGCGCGGCGATCGGTTGACCGGCTGCCACATCCCAGACCGTCAGCGTCCGGCCCATTTCCATGACGAGATGCTCCCCGCCGGGCGACCAGGAAAACGAACGCCCAGAAGTCGCTTTTGAGGCGGGATTCAGTTTGATCGTCTTGACGCGATGCAGCCGGTCGATGTCCCAGATCTCGACGGCCCAGTCCGGACGATCCTTCGAGCCCTTCAGCCAGGCGAGGTAGTTGCGATCGGACAGCCAGTGCGGAGAGTGCAGATCCTGGCCGGCAACCGTGTGAATGAGAGCCCGGTCTTTGACATTCCAAATCCGGATTCCGTCGCTGCTGCTCGATGTCGCGATCAGCCGGCTGTCCGGCGACCAGGCACGCCGCGTAATTTCACCGGCCACGCCAAAATTCGGCAGCACGTTGCCCGTCTCGAGATCCCAGAAATGAACACCGTCCTGTGAGAACGCCAGCAATCGCCCATCGGGAGACCATGACAGGTGCTGGGCCGATCGATTCAATGAACGAACACGCTTGCAGGAATCGGCGATCTGCCAGATTCGTATTTCGCCGGCGGCACTGCCGTTGGGATCTTCCTGGCCGGACGACGCCAAATGAGTCCCGTCCGGAGACCAGGCCAGATGACCGACGGCGGTCGCGTGACCGACCAGAATGCGCTGTTGCTTGCCAGTCGTCACGTCCCATAAGCGGATCGTCCCATCATTACCCGCCGTGGCGAGCACCTGTCCGTCCGGTCGAAGCGCGACGTCGTTGACGAACGATCGATGATCCCGCGTTTCGATTGTCCAGCTCAGCAGTCCGTCCAGCTTCGCCGGCTGCTGTACGAGAGCCAAAGGAGAAACCGGATCACCGGGCTTGATCGTACTGACCTGCTCATCCGAGACCAGCCAACTTGGCGTCTTTGACTTTTTCGCAGACTGTGATTCCCTGGTCTGAGCGTTCGCGGCAGTCGATGTTACCGCAGGCTGTGAAGGTTCATCACGCTTCCACGAAATGCGCAGCATCCGATTGCGACCACGATGAATGTTCAATTCCTTTGCCGAGAATTCGAATTTGGACTGCTGATCTTTCGCGGTAATCAGATAGTCGCCCGGCCGCAGGCGGTTTTCTCCGACAGTGACCTCCACCTTGCGACCCGTGTCGCGATCGGTCAGGACGAGTTTTTCTTTCTCGAAAGCGACCGTGATGCCTTCGTCATCCGATTCGACAATGAGCGTCCCATGATTGGTCGACCATTGAATCACGAATCCCAGCAGGACGGTGACCACGGCCGTGAGCGCCGAGGAAACGAGGATTCGACGACGATACGTGCGTGTTGGATGGTGCTCGGCGAGCGTGTCTGGATGCAGCTCCCGGATCCGCTCGATAGCGCTGGTCACTTCATGAGCGGACGCGAAACGGGACTCGGGTTGTTTGGCCAGCAGCTTGAGAATCAATTCCTCAAACCCGATCGGCAAGTCAGGATTCAACTGGCTCGGCGGCTGGGGTGTTGATTCCGAGACCGCCATCAACGTGGCCATCGGGTTGCCGCGTGAAAACGGCAGTTCCCCCGTCGCAGCCCGGTAGAGCACGCTGCCGAGACTAAATAGGTCGCAGCGCTCATCGACCTCTTCGCCCCGCGCCTGCTCGGGAGCCATGTAGTCCGGGGTACCCATCACAGTGCCCATCTGCGTCAGCCGCGACTCTCCGTCATCCAGATGGGCGATCCCGAAGTCGACGATGCAAACACGGTCGCCCGGCGACTGCAACCAGATGTTGTCGGGCTTAATGTCGCGATGCAGGAGACCTCGTTCGTGCGCCGCTGCCAGGCCGTCTGCAACCTCGCGGGAAATGCGGAGCAGTTCGGCCGAGTCGAGCGGACCCTGCCGCTGCAGCCGGTCCTGCAGCGATTCGCCGTCGAGCAGTTGCATGGTGAAGAACGGTAACCCCTGATCCTCGCCGACCTGATAAATCGTCACGACGTGGTCGTGTTCAAAGGCCGCCGTGGCGCGGGCCTCACGCTGAAATCGCCGGCTTGCCAAACGGCTCGCCGCGAGAATTGGGTTCATGACTTTTAGCGCGACGATCCGTTGCAGCCGCGGATCCTCCGCTTTGAAGACAATCCCCATCCCGCCCTGGCCGAGGAATTCCAGCACACGGTGTCCGCCAAACCGGCCAATTTCGTCAGGTTCCTCGGGCGGCTGAAGCAGACTGCGAACGTCGATCCCCGGTGCGTCGTCGTCGTCCGCGGTGAATCGCAGATCCAGTCTTCGTAGCCGATGGATCAGGTCTCCGACGTCGTCGCCATCGGCATCATCGACCACAGTGTCCTTAGCCCGCAGCGACTCGGTGAGCCGGTCCCGCGTCTCCAGCGAACCAGCACGCTGGACGCAATGATGGCAGCCCCGCAGATGCTCCTCGTGGACTGAAACAGCATCGCCGGTCAGCTTGCCGGCCAACAGATCGACTAGCGTTTCATCGTTCAGACATTCGGGTTGCGGCATACGATCGGCCTCGAAACATCTCGGTGACAGGTTACCGGCCAAATTGCGGCCTCGTTAATTAGATACGAGACGCAATTCGAAAACCTGTCATCATTTTTTCGGAATCTCGCGTTCGACACGTGGGATTCTTCACAAAGTCGATTACGGCGCGGCCTGCTCATTCCCACAGGTCGTCCAATTCGTCTCGCAGCCTTCTTAAGACTCGTCCGCGCGCAATATATACGGCGTTTTCTGAGATACCCAGCTCTTGGGCGACGTCACGCGCTCGTCGCCCCTCAACGACGGTTTCCCAACAGGCCTTCCATGTCGCGAATTCAAAATGTGTCTGCATCAGGTCCAGAGCCCGACGCGCTAGATAAGTATGGTATTCCTCCTCGAAAAGCCCGTCCAAGTCGTCCGGAGCGGTCGGTTCGGTCTCGGAAGACATGGTAACTGTCAGATGCTGCCTGCGTCGCAGATGGTCGCGGCAGCGATTCAACGTCGTCGTACGCAGCCAGGCACCGAAGCTGCGTGCCGGGTCGTATTCGAACCGAGGCAACGATCGCAACAGAATGACGAAGATGTCCTGAACCAGGTCGGCCGTGCTGTGTGATGGGATACCGGTTCTGCAGACCCAGCGGTAAACGAGCGGTGTATACAAATCAACAAAATGCTGCCAGGCCTCGATATCTTGCTCGTTCTGCAGTCGTTCGAGTAACGTGAGCGACGTGGTCACCATCAGTCGGATTTCCGTACTACTATTTCGTTCGGCGCACTCTACAGTCGAGCGCGGGGGTCAACACGAATTGACAAAACGATACTGCAGAAGCCTGCTCAAGTGGTCCAACAAGTAATCTCGAACGCGACTTCAGGGCGTGGCTAACTCGAATCAAGCCACTTATCTCCAGCCCCATGAACCGTGGATTGCCCAATCCTTGCGGGGAATCAACAAATTCGAACAACTCGGCCGCGCGATTCGCGTGTCGTTGGACTCCCGCTGAATTGCCCTCGCAAGCCTTCACGCCGGCGGCGGCCAGTTTGATCAGACCTTTCAGGAATTCAGCCGTCACCCCAGTGCGTCCGCACGCGATCCACAGACCTTCCCAAGTCTCGTGGGCCTCCCAGTAAAAGCCGTGGTTGAATAGGTCAAGGCCATACAAATAGTCCTCGCAGGATTGCCAGTTGTCGGGATCGAGTGGCGCGGGTGTCGGATGTTCCTTTCCAAAGCTGTGACCTGCGGGATCGCTGATTGGATGAGGGAACTTGCCGGGCACGTACGAGTACGCTGGGAACTCGCGGTTGGGAACGAATCGGATTGGTTC
>CAUZVF010000462.1:0-5469 GCA_963582955.1 Planctomycetota bacterium | reverse complement strand
CACATAATCCCGAACAGGTGATGGATGCGATTGCCGCGGCACTTGGCGATGGCATTTCGATCGAATCGGTCGGCGAAGCAATTTCGCTGTCGGCGAACCAACTGGTGCTGCGACAAGGAATTCGCAAGGACGGAGGCTCACGCTGCCACGGCGATTCTCCAGGAGTTCACTCGTCGGATTCCATCAATGCGTGGCGCAACATGGCACGCATCACGACTCATCGCAACGCGGTCGTTGGGATGCTTGTCGGGGCATACCATGTGGCTCAGTTCAATAATCACTCGGAAACGGAACCGTATCCGCTGGAAGAACATCGCAAATCCATCAAAACCACTGATGCCAAGGCGTTGTTGCGAGAAGCCGAAGCGGCCGTCCGCAAGAACGACCAAGGCCGTGCCGCGGCCGCGATCCAAATCTACGGAGAACAAGGATACGCACCGCGTCCGGTTTTCGAATCGATGCGGCAGTTCGCAATCAGCGAAGACGGCCGGCTGCACGGAGAAAAATACTATCGGACTGTCACGGAAGAATACGCCTCGACGCGTCCCGCATTCCGCTGGCGCCAACTAACTGCTCTCGCCCGCGTGACGGCAAGTTCATACGGCTACAACCGCCAAGACGCCGCCGGACACCGGGCGCCGGGATACGAAGAGGCATGCCGGCTGCTTGGTGTCGAGGCCTAAGAAAGTGGGAACGAATTAGTTCCCGGAAATCAAATGGGTACCACGCCTTGCCGTTCAGGAAAGGCGTGCGGCGCAGCCGCCGGAAATCGCTCTACCACGATCAGAGCCAAAATACAGCCTCGCAAAGCGTGCCGGTGAGCACTCATAGCGGAAATTGCATTCAGCCAGCGAAAGAACAGTTTCCAGTCGCTGCGCGACACGCCTTGCCTAAACGGCAAGACGTGGTACCCCCTCAGAATAGCTTTTCGGGAATCAATTCTTTCTCAGTTTCTAAGAACGATTTGGGGTCGAATTCTGGACACACGACCCCAAGCATTAACGGTCCAAAATCTCTTCGATCGTGACGACCTTGCCGCGGTCGATGGACTGTTGAGCGGCCAAACTGACGGCGACGTTCATTCGGGCGGCGCGGCCGTCGACAACCGGCGTACGATTTGTTTGGCAGCATTCGACGAAATCCCGCAATTCCGGGTACATCCCACGGTTGATGTGTCCGGCTGCGTCGATAAATTCCGCTTCGCCCGCTATGTCCGCGACGTCGATTTCCGTCTGCTCGGGAATGTCGAACCGATGATGAATCAGCTTTTGAGCTTGATTGCGCGTGTCGATCCGCCCTTTGCTTCCCACAACGCCGATTTCCGTGTCGGCTCCGAATGGAGCGAACAGGCAGATTTCCAGGACAGCCCGCCGACCGTCTTCGTGTTCCACCAGCACCATCGCGTTGTCCAGAATGTCGCGATCTTGTAACACGTCACGGCCGCCAAACGCGGCAACTTTGACCGGTGGAGTTTTCAGCAACCAATTGAACAAATCAAAATGGTGGCAGTTCTTTTCGAGGATCATCCCGCCCGTCAGCGATTCACTGGATCTCCAACCCGGACGCATTGGCCCACGATATTCACGGCACCACGCCATGCGAACATCACCGACGTTGCCGTCATCAATCAGCCGTTTGGTGTGCAGATACAGCCGCTGAAAACGCATCTCGTGTCCGATCTGCAGGACTTTGCCGGCCGAGTCCGCGGCAGCGATGATCTCGTCACACTCGCGGATGCTGAGTCCCAGCGGCTTTTCGCAGAGGACGTGTTTTCCCGATTCGAACGCCGCGATCGCGGCGGCATGATGTTGATCGTTGGTGAGTGCAATCACGACCGCGTCGATCGATTCAATTGCCAAAACGTCGCGCCAGTCAGTGACGGTTGTTAATTGGTCACCGGCGATTTGTCTCGCCGCATCACGGCTAGATTCGCTGCGACTGCTGACGGCGACGACAGCGACATCATCCATCCGCACCAGGTTTGCCAAGTGAGCCTCGCGGCCGAACCACCCAGCGCCGAGAATTCCGATGTTGAGCCGACTCGTCATGACGCTTGTTGTCCTCCGATACGTTGGTTTCGTACCGGCATGTTATTGAGTCTTGACGGAATCCCCAAACGTCGTGGCACAATCGGTGCGGCTTTTGTAAGACAGGATGTTAAACACGCACGGTCAAATCCCCACCGACCCCGCGTCGGTGGGAGAATGACTTGAGAGCTACTTGATTCGTAGCACATGAGTCACAATGCCACCGACGCGGGGTCGGTGGGGATCAAAACCCAGACACGTGCCGAATGCGGTGCGACTGCGTTTCGTAGGTTGAATCTGATTCCCAAAACGCAGTCGCCTTCGGCTCGCCGTTAAACAAGAAAGTAACTCTTATACGCTTTCTTACTTCACAACCTTGCGGCGGTGGTTTTTAGGTTCCTTCCCGATTGAAAACGCATTCAATGAATCGAAACGACAACCGGCCGACGCAAGTTCGTTTCCTAATTGTGCTTGTCACGTTTTTTGCAGCATTCCTGTTGTACGTGCATCGATTCTGCTTTTCCTACGCGCAGCAATACATTAAGGAAGATCTGAGTCTCTCAAACGACGAGTTTGCTTATTGCCTTTCGGCGTTCTTCCTCGCCTATGCGTTGGCACAAGTTCCTTCAGGCTGGCTCAGTGACCGGTTCGGCGCGCGGACAACGTTGACAGCCTACATTCTGGTGTGGTCGCTGTTCACGGCGTTGTTGGGCGCAACACTGGGATTATTGACGCTCGTCGGCGTGCGGATTGCAATCGGGCTAGGACAGGCCGGCGCGTATCCAACCAGTGCGGCTCTGCTGAAACGATGGTTCCCCGCTTCCAGCCGCGCCACGGCGAGCAGCATGGTCGCCTACGGCGGGCGGTTGGGAGTGGGAATTACACCAATCGTCACCGCCTACTTGATTGTCTTGCTGGTACCGATGGACCAGCCAGCGGAACTGCAGCCGGATGACGTGTTAAATTCCCACGCACTCTGTTTTCGTTTGCACGGGGCCGAGTTTCCAGATCCCCGTTCCGAAGCGAAACCCGGTCCGCGCGAACGTGGCCAGCAAGATATTCGTCGGCGAATCTTCCACACTCTCGGCACCGATGCGAAGGAGACTGTTAATCGGCTCGCGGCCGAATATCAAGACGCAGTCGAAGCGGCAAGAAAACAAGAATCCAAAACACAAAAACCGCCAGCAAAGAAATCCAAGGAACTCATTCGCAATTCCGACTTGCCCAGTGTTGCGCCGACGGACGTTGAGAGACTTGTGAAAGTGCTCAACGGAGCCCTCGTCGACGTCGACTTCTACGTGGCAAGCGACTTTGCGGAAATCCCGATAGAACGCGAAGCAAAGAGCCTGTGTCGGCAGCCGCCGGGCGATTTGTCGCGACAACAATTGGAACGGCGAAACCGGCTATTGCTGGAAGCCGTGTTTCCCCAGACGATTCGCAAGATCTATGGTGCTGGCTGGCGGCCAATGATGTTTTTGTACGGATCGGCCGGCATCCTTGTCGCCGCCGCATTCTGGTTCTGTTTTCGTGAGCGTCCGCAAGAACATCCTTGGTGCAATGACGGCGAAATCGAAGTGGTTACCGGCGCGCCGGCCGGCGTCGCAATGCGGCAACAGCAACCGATTCCATCGGACGATCGCGAAAATGACAAATCAGAAACAGCGGTTCCAATTATCCCCATCATCAAGAGCCGCAGCCTGTGGCTGATGTGCGTGAACCAGTGGGGCGGAAACGTGGGTTGGGTGTTTCTGGTCACTTGGTTGCCGAGGTACTTGTACGAAATCCATCACGTGCCATTGGTGCAGCGCGGGTGGATGGCTTCTATCCCGCTTTGGTGTGGCTGGGCCGGAATGCTGACGGGCGGTTGGCTATCCGACCGAGTCACCCGGCGATTTGGCCTGCGTTGGAGAACGGGACCGATCGCCATCGGTCGTGCTTTAGGAGCACTCGCTTACTTGTCTTGCTTGCTGCATCCATCCGCGTGGATGATGACGATCGCATTCTCCGTCGTGGCGTTCTCGGCCGACATGTCCAATCCTGCGTCTTGGGCGTACAAGATGGACGTGGGAGGCCGCCACGTCGGCTCGATTCACGGTTGGGCCAACATGTGGGGCAATCTCGGAGCTGCCGTTTCGCCAATTCTGTTGCAATTCGTGATTCGCAACTATAGCTGGGACGCTGCCTTCTTGACCTGTGCGGCGGCATTCGGACTAGCATCGGTGGCCGCGTTCTTCGTCGACGCGCGCATTCCGATTGTTCCGGAAGAAGATTAGAATGGTTTCCTTTGAACTTGGTCTGACGCAAGAACAGGCTGCGACTCGCATTAACCTGCTGAGACGTGTTGTCTCGATCTCAGCGCTTGTTCTCTTTGCGATGACTTGGCGGCTGTGGACTCCGCAGACCGTCTTCCCGCAAGTGCCACTGATTGGACTGTTCGGGTTCCTGCCAACCTGGTTTGAATGGCTCTTGGCAGGCGTCGTCGCGATCGCGTTGTCAGTTGCGGCAGTCTGCAGAACGGAAGCCCCTTTCTACTGGCGTTTTTCGTTCTTGGCATTCGCTGGTTCGGTGGGACTCTTCGTCTTGATCGATCAGCACCGGCTGCAGCCTTGGGCCTATCAGTTTGCTCTGATTGCGGTTGTTTTGTCTTTGGCAAGACCGCAAACGTCACTTCAACTCCTTCGATGGCTCACAATCAGCATTTATTTTCATTCGGCTTTGTCGAAACTCGATTACAGCTTCGTGCATTCAAACGGTCAACAACTGATTGCTGCGTTATGTGAAAGTTGTGGTCTCTCGACCAGTGGATGGGGCTCGGAATTCAAAGTCGGGACAGCGCTACTTTTGCCAGTTGGCGAATTGACTGTCGCTGTCGGGCTTGCGTTTCGAAGAACCCGTCTCGTAGCTCTCGCGGTCGCCATCTGGATGCACACGATGCTGCTATTGGCAGTGGGTCCCCTTGGTCTGAATCACAAGCCCCCTGTGTTGTTGTGGAATGCGTATTTTATCGTGCAAAATGTCTTTGTGTTTGGCGGGAACTTACCAAATCAGATTTACAAGCGAGTATTCTCGATGTTGGGGAAAGTGAACCTCGACGAAGAGTATTTGGAGGACGGCAAAGTAAGTAACAATACACGAGTTACACGATCCGTCTCAGAATATGTGGCAACTGTCTTCGTAGTCATCGCTGCTACTATTCCTTTGCTGGAACCCTTTGGCTATTTCGATCATTGGCCTTCATGGGCCGTATATGCGTCGAAAAACGAACGCGTAAGGGTCTATCTCTATCCGCGCGGAAACCGACCAGACGAATTAAGTATCATCTATCAGACTTATCCACCAAATCCTGCGGACAAGTACTGGGCCTCAAGATATGAGGATTTTCTAGTCAACATAAACGATTGGTCGCTGGAGACGTTGAATGTCCCCGTCTATCCGCAAGATC
>CAUZVF010000461.1:0-5470 GCA_963582955.1 Planctomycetota bacterium | reverse complement strand
AGAAAGCGCCGCTTCAGACGAATCTCGCTGATGATCCCAAGTTTGCCAAAAAACGTAGCGAACTGGAGGCTTTGCTACTCGCCGAAATGCGTCGTCTTGATGACCCCTGCCGGCTTTGGGATCAACCTGATGGTGAATGACGATCACGGTCACTGCGGAATGATTCAAAACGTCGCGATGGGATTCAGCGGCGAGCCCGTTCCGCCTTTGACGGGTATCGGCGACGCGGTGATCAAGAAGTGCCAGCGTTTCATTTTGCCGGTGACACGGCTGAGTTCTTCGAGATCACAGTTGTCGAAAATGTGGACTCCCATTGCGTGTAGAGTCAGCAGGTGAACGGGGTGTGAGATACCTCGGATGCGGGACGGGATCACGTCCATTGCCGCGTCGCTGCCAACCATGGCGACGTCTCGGTCTTTCAACCACTTGGCGCACGAGGCGTGCAGTCCCGCGAGCCCCACTTTCGAGACGTCCCAAGGTCCCAGCTTATCGCGCCGCGCCCAACGTCCCGTTCGGATGAAGACAACGTCACCGCTGCTGATTCGAATTCCCGTGCGGTTTTCCCAAGCGTCCAATTCTTCGGGATAGATCGGCGAGCCGGGTTCCAAGTACTTCACGCCTCGCAGGCTCGGAATGTCAAACAGAATGCCGCGAGTGAAGATTCCTTGCTGAACATTGTGGATGCTCAACTTCTTGGCTCCTTTGGCCGTTACCAGTTCGCGTGCGAATCCGTTGTACATTTTGCCGTTGTGAAACAAATGGCATAGCGAATCCATGTGCGTGTGTGACACGCCGTGATAAGAAACGCTGTAGTTATCCATCGCCCATTGGCTTTCAAGATCGGCGCCGGACTTGAGCATCGATTGTAGAAACGGACTCGCATTGTCGACGGCCTCTTTTGTCTCAGGGATGCGGGCCATCGAGACTGAAATGCCTTTCTCGACCAGTTTGGCAGCCTGCCTGCGTTTTTCGGCCGTGATCAGATTCAATGCACCAAGCTGATCGTCCTTGCCCCAGCGTCCCCAGTTGGAAAGCTCTTTGACCAGACGTTCGACATCGGCCTTGGTCATTTGATGTTGATCCTGCCCCGCAACTTCGCGGCCAGAAACTGAAAACAGACCAATCACGAATGTCAGTGCGAAAACGGCTTGCACAAATTGTCGACGAGAGATTCTCATGGGATTGCCTCCAAAGTTGCTCGAAAACAGGAGAATGACCTGTGAGTTGTGTTGCTCTTCGGCCGATCGTCGCATTCTATGCGTTGCATTTCAAACGCGACAGCATTCCGCCGAGTTCAAGCCGCACTCGAAGAACCAGACTAGCGGGAACCGTCAGGTTCCTGGCTGTTACGAACCGTATCCAACACCGAGAGGTCATTCGCACAACCGTTTCCAGGCATGCCCGATGAAGAGAGGAAGATCGGATGCAATCAGTCCCGGCTTTGATAACTCTTCAGCAGTCAGGTCACCGGCCAATCCGTGAACATGAGCCGCTAATTGAGCAGATTCGAAGGCTTCCATTCCTTGGGCCAATAGTGATGCGATCAGACCAGTCAACACATCTCCGCTACCGCCCGTGGCCATTCCATTGTTACCCGTTTCGTTGACCGCCAGCCGCTTGCCGTCGGTGATGATTGTTCGATGGCCCTTCAACAGCAAAATCACACCGTGTTGCTCGGCGAATTGTGCGGCCAGATGTTCGCGGTTATTTTGAATGTCGCCAATTGATCGGTTGGTGAGTCGGGCGAATTCTCCTGGATGGGGAGTCAGAATCCGTGGTGAACCGCAGGCGGGAAGTGATTCGGACGATCCCGCCAACACGTTTAGCGCGTCGGCATCGACAACCATCGGAAGTTCGATTGACTGATAAGCCCATCGCACGGTTTCCGAGACGTCGTTACTTAGTCCTAGTCCGGGACCGATCGCGACGGCATTCATTCGAGTGGCGGCGTCACTGATTTGCTCTTTCGCATCGAACGTGATCCGTCCCGCATCATCGTCTTTCAAGGGAATCACGAGATACGAAGGTTCAATTGTTGCCACGATCGACACGATACTCTCGGGCACGGCAACGTAAACCAATCCAGCTCCGCCACGAAGCGCGCCCAGCGCCGCTAGACTGATTGCTCCGGACATGCCCCGGTTGCCGCCGATCAGCAACACACGCCCGAACGAACCTTTGTGGGCGTTGTCCGCGCGTTTCGGAGCTTCCGGCAATTGTGTTATCCGTTCGATTGGCATCGATACTCTTCCGTCACTGCGTGTGAATGTCTTTGCTGTCGTGGCGGGATTGTGCGGCGGCGCAACGGCGCGCGATCAAACCCGCGACGTATCCGCCTTTGAAACCGGCGTCGATGTTGACGACCGTGACGTTCGAGGCACAGCTATTGAGCATACCCAGCAAAGCCGCAAAGCCGCACAGGTTGGCTCCGTATCCAACACTAGTTGGAACGGCGATCACCGGACAATCGACGTGCCCGCCGACGACCGACGGCAACGCGCCTTCCATGCCGGCCACGACGACGATCGCGTCGGCATCGGCAAACCGGCCGCGTTGTTCGGCTAAGCGGTGCGGACCGGCCACTCCGACATCTTCGATGACACCGACATCAACGTTCATCCAGCGCAGTGTCTCGGCCGCCTCTTCCGCCACAGGCCGGTCACTGGTGCCGGCCGTGATCACCGAGACTTTGCCGGCCAATTCTTGAGCGGCAACCTGAACGCGGACTGTGCGGGCAATCTCACTAGAAATCGCGTTCGGAAATCGATCTACCAATGCCGCGGATTGCTCGGCCGTGACACGCGTTGCTAAACAATTCTGTTCATTGCGTGACAGCACATCGAAGATTGACACGACGGATTCGATCGTTTTTCCTTCAGCAAAAACGACTTCCGGAAAACCACATCGCTGCAGACGATCGAGATCAATCGCCGCATCGGAAGTTTCGGCTGTCGCGTTCGTTGACGTGATATGCCCGGACGATGGGCGTGAACTATCTTGGTACGAGTTCTCAAAACGTGCCAGCGCCGACAAAACGTCCAAGTCGCCGCGTTGCACACGTTCGAAGAGTTCTTGCAATTGATTGCTGTTCACCGAGGTTACTTTCTTTTGCGCAGTATTTGATTGGACCGATTACGCCACGACTCATTTTAACGGCAGAATAATGGGGGCAGAACAAAAACGGATGAATTCATGGCACAGTCATTTTCAAATGTTTGGTTCGAGCTGCGAATTAACGTCTTTACGTGTCCTCATTCGGACACTACGAAACGGCCACGCCATATTATTCTGCCCCATCATTCTGCCAGACTGCGTCTTCACATCAACTGCTTGCGCGGCGGATGCATCTTAGTTTGTGAAGACGGTGCAAGCTTCCTATATTGACGAACTTGGACGGGTGGCGGGAAATCGCAATTTCTGGAGGTTGAACCGTGGCTTCAGACCGATACGAGCTTCGGCGGAACAGACTACTGCGACGACTGAAAAAAGAGAGTGTCGACGCATTGCTTGTCACCAGCGAGATCAATGTCCGCTACTTGACGGGTTTCAGCGGAGACAGCAGCTACTTGCTACTCGGTCAGAGTCTAACCGTTTTGATCAGTGATTCTCGTTATACAACTCAAATTAGCGACGAGTGTCCGGGATTGGACACTGCGATTCGTGGAATGAAGAACACTATCGTTGACGTGACGGCCAAAGTCGCTCGTCAGGCCAAGTTGAAAAAGCTGGGTTTCGAGAGTCACATTACCACCGTTGCCGATTTCAAAACACTGCAAGAGAAAATCAAGCAATTAGAATTGGTTCCAGTGGCGTCGTTGGTGGAAGAACTCCGCACGATCAAGGATGCCCATGAAATTGGCGAGATCCGTGAGGCTGTGCGACAGGCTGAACGTGGTTTGGAAGTCATCCGGGCATCACTCGTTGGAAGTGCGACGGAATTGCAAGTCGCGCACGATCTGGAACATGCAATGCGGCATTTCGGGGCCGAGCGAGCGGGATTTGATCCCATCGTTGCTGCCGGTCCACGAGCCGCATTGCCGCACGCACGTCCTGGCAAAAGCCGAATCGACTCGGCTAATTTACTGTTGATCGACTGGGGTTCCGAGACGACTTCGTGCTATCGCAGCGACTTGACGCGTGTGTGGCTCACAGGTAAGATTTCGCCGAAAGTTGAGAAGATATATAGGGTTGTGTTGAATGCACAGCGACGGGCAATCTCGAAGATTCGCCCGGGTGCCCGTTGTTCGGAAGTCGATGCCGTTGCTCGAAAATCGATCGGCAAGGCTGGGTTTGGAAAGTACTTCGGACACGGACTGGGTCATGGAATTGGGCTGCAAATCCACGAGCAACCTCGGTTTAGCCCCATTTCAGAGGATGTCTTAAAACCTGGCATGGTTGTGACGGTCGAGCCGGGAATCTACATTCCTGGTTGGGGTGGTGTCCGCATCGAGGACGACATTCTGGTGACGCGCAATGGTCACGAGGTTCTGACGTCCGTTCCCAAGGAATTTGACGACGCAGTCGTTGCGGTTCAATAGTCCGGCAATCGCATCGTTTGCTCGCAAAAATTGCGTGTCGAACGCCGTCAATATCGATCGGAAACACGGTGCCAAACTACAAGGGCGCAACAACATAGAGGTAAAGTTTGAATGTCAGACGAGACCACTTCATCTTCATCGAACGAACCGTTCGATCTCGACAGGCTCCGCGAACTTGTCGAGATGATGGAAACCCACGGATTGACCGAAGTCAGCCTGCGACGCGGCGATGAAAAATGGCGTTTGCGGCGAGGTGCGCACGAAGCCATTCAGATGGTTCCAGCAAATCCGGTTCCGCAACCGGCCGGCGCCGCTGTGCAACCCACGGTTACGGCGGAAACCGCAGCCGACAAACCGGCGGACGACGATCGCCTGCTGATCAAGAGTCCCACGATTGGCACTTTCTATACCGCGGCCACTCCCGACGATCCTCCATTTGTGCAGATTGGCTCGAAAGTTCAACCGGATTCCATTGTTTGTATTGTCGAGGCGATGAAGGTCTTCAATCAGATTCCCGCCGAAGTCAGCGGCACGATTGCCGAGATTCTTGTCAACAACGGTGATCCCGTGGAATTTGGACTGCCGTTGTTCCGGGTTAGTCCAAACTAGAGCCGCCATCATTCTCCATTCTCAAGTTTCCCACCGAGTTCACGTCGGCAGACCGTCATGTTTCAGCGAATTCTGATTGCAAATCGAGGCGAAATCGCACTGCGAGTGATCCGTGCCTGCAAAGAACTCGGCATCCAGTCTGTCGTCGTATTCAGTCAGGCGGACCGCGATGCCCATTATCTGGATTTGGCCGACGAGAAATACTGTATCGGGCCGCCTGCGTCTGGTGACAGTTACTTAAACGTCAACAACATCATTAGCGCCGCTGAAATCGGCAACGTCCAAGCCATTCATCCCGGATACGGATTTCTGGCCGAGAACGC
>CAUZVF010000460.1:0-5476 GCA_963582955.1 Planctomycetota bacterium | reverse complement strand
ATTAGAAACAATGATCGTCGGAGCATTCTCGGTCGCCTCGCTGTTTTGGCTGTTGCGAAAAGACAAGCCGGTGGAATCGTAAACGACTAATTGAACTCTGAAATAAAACAAGACAAAACGAGCCAAAACGATGTGGCCGTCGTTCAATAAAAATGGAAACGCAGCAAAAAACGACGAGAACGGTCGTGTTCGATATACATTGTGGATTGACGGTATCGGTTCCTTTTTGTTGTGTCTGCACGACCGAGTGACGATCGGTGGTCCGAACCTAAATGCTCCACATGCCGACCTGCCGTTGCTCGCTAGTTTGTCCAGTTGCCACGCGACGATTATTCGTAGTCAGGAAGGGTATCTAATTCACGCGCATGGGCCAGCAAAAGTATTTGATAATGAAATCCACGAGCGAACGCATCTGAACGATGATTATGAGATCAGTCTCGGCGGCACGGTGCGCCTGCGATTTCGACTACCGACCGAATTGAGTTCGACGGCAACACTCAGTTTTGTCAGCGATCACAGGCCGGCGCGTTCGGTGGACGGAGTCGTGTTGATGGACGACACATGCCTGATGGGACCTGGTTCCGAAAACCACATCCAATGTCCCGACTGGCCGGGTTCGGTTTTATTGTATCGGAAAGGTGACCAAGTCTGGTGCAAATCACGATTGGGATTATTCGTGGGTAACAAACAGACGACTGACGGGTTGCCACTTGAGAACGGGCAGATTGTGACAGGGCCTGATTTGAGATTTCATTTGGAACGGGAGTAAGTGTTTGTGAGAAGGCCCGAAAGAATTCGCCAATTCGGATAGTAAACAACGGACCAAAAAGACGTAACAAGTCAATGTTCCGACAGACCTACAACAAGGCATCCGTTTCATGGATACGACAATCTGTCTGGAAAACCGCCCACGCTCGAAGGGCCGACCTGCCATGAAATTCACATTCGAACCGGAATCGAAACCTCTGGAAGGTTACACCATCAAACGCGCCATTCAGCGCGGTGGGTTTGGTGAGGTGTATTACGCGCTTAGCGATGCCGGCAAAGAGGTGGCTCTGAAGCTGATCCGCGACAACATGGAAATCGAGTTGCGCGGCGTGGGTCAGTGCCTGAATCTGAAGCATCCCAATCTCGTCACGATTTTCGACATCAAGACCGACGCCGACGATGATCACTGGGTCGTTATGGAATACGTTTCCGGACAGAGTCTTGACAAGGCGCTGGCCGAGAATCCCGACGGTCTTCCGATCGAGAAAGTTCAGTTCTGGCTCGACGGAATTGCCAGCGGCGTTGGGTTCCTGCACGACCGCGGAATCGTTCATCGGGATCTAAAACCGGCGAATATCTATCAAGAAGCCGGAGTCATCAAGACGGGCGACGTCGGGCTGTCGAAGTTTATCACTCCCAGCCGCCGCAGCGCGCACACACAGAGTGTCGGAACTGTTTACTACATGGCGCCGGAAGTGGCCAAGGGACGCTATGGCCTGGAAGTTGATGTCTACGGCTTGGGCATCATGTTGTACGAGATGTTGACCGGCCGCGTGCCGTTCGACGGAGAAACGACAGCCGAAATCCTGATGAAGCACTTGTCCGAGAAGCCCGATCTGAACCCGTTGCCGGCGCGTCTGCGTCCCGTCGTCGCCCGCGCTTTGGAAAAAGATCCAATGAAGCGGACTCCGTCGGTCACTCAGCTTGCTCAAGAATTCAAAAACGCAACCCTCGGTATCGAGATTCCGATGGAGATTCCTGGCGAATCATTCACGGCCGCGAAATTGGGAGCCGACACGGATGCCAGCAAGCTAGCGGATACTCCGCGAAAATCACCGCATCGCGAAACCGAAAGGCCAAACCGAGGACGCCCCGTCAACGTGCGCGTTGCCCAGCAGCCAACACCTGCCGACTATCGCCGTGGACAGAGTTGGTTCTGGACGGGTTTCGTGGTAGTTGCGTTTCTAACACTGGCTTCCCGTGCGCGGATCGATATGGGTGGCATGGCGATCTGTGCCGTGCTCGGATACGGAGCGTATCGTTTATTGGCCGGTACGAGATACAACCGGCCATCCTACGGCAATGTACTGGGACACGCACCGGGACGTGCACACGTTGGTGACCGAAGAGAAAATGGAATTCAAATTGCGGACCAACGTGCGGGCAATTTGCATGGCGGTCCTCGCGTGCGGCGTGCCGTGAGACAACATCCGTGGTATTCACGCCACATGTTGACTCCTGAAACGCGGCGGCATCTTTCGATCAGCCAGCGCGTGACGGAATTAACGGGATCGATGGCACTGGCCGCTCTGGTGACCGCCGTGATCACGGCTGGTCTGGCAACTTTTTCCGCGGTCTTGGAAAACTCCGCTCAGATCGGATTGTTTTCGGGAACAACTCTGCTGGCGTCGTGGGCGATTCTGTTGACTTCGAAATTTTCGGAAGGCCGCGGCTCGGAAGCATTTCCTCGACGCGTTGCACAGATGTTTTTCGGATTGTGGGTCGGCGGCGGCGCGTTTTGGCTCAGCCAAACATTAATGGTCGACCTGCCTGTTGTCGGAAACGATGTCGGTGTGTTTCAAAGCGTGGGAACTCATCCGCTGCTAACGCCCGACCGACAACCAACGCCGGCAGCGTTCATTGCCTTTTTCGGATCGTTGTTTTTCCTGCGTCGTTGGTGGTGGCACGCCGACACGTTCCGGCCAAAGCGGTTGCGAGTGATGTCGTTGCTGCTGACGATGCTCTTGGCCTATCTCATGTCCCTCACATGGTCGTTTCCGCTGACATGGGCAATGCTGTGGGCGGTGACGATTTCGAGCGTCGTCCAAATTGCCTCGGTCTGGGTACCTCACGAAGATCGTCGTGAGTATGTGGAAGGGAAATCAAATGCAGTCTGAATCTCATCTCATCACACATGTGGTTGAAGTTGTGGATCAAGGCATCGCACTGATCGGCATACTGATCGTGCTTGGATTCGTCGTGGCCGGCGTTTCACTGGGACGCTGGCTGTTCGGCCGCGACGTGAAGTTGGGTTCAGCAACAATGGCCGGATTCTGGTCGGTGTCGGCCTTGCTGACATCCGCGGCGATCTTGTTTGCCGTTTCTCCGTATTTCAACAAGACCCAAGCCGTGCCAAATTCCGTCGAGCGGACGGTCTCGGTCCGTAAAGTCGACGAACCCGCCAAAGATTCGGCTTCGGATTCTGATAACGACCGAGTGGTTTCGAGCGAAGACACTTCGAACGATGCTGTGAAGACTGACGAGTCCACAAACACATCCAAAACACAAGAAAAACCGGCAACCGAACTGACTGACCGACCGAAAGCCGAATTACCCGCGTGGACTCAGGCCACGAAAACTCAGGAAGGTTCAAAAACGTTAACGACAATTTCCAGCGGGCAGTATACAACGATCGAAGAAGCAGAACGCGAGGCGTTCGGAATTGCGGTTGCGACCGTCAAAGATGATTTTGACCGAAACAACAGCCCGGTTGTCGCCTGGAAAATTCCGACTGAACTCGTAATGAATCATTGCGTCCGGCTACAGTTCGATGAAAAGATCCATCGCGACCTCGGTCCGATTGCCGCCGACATGCACCGTGTTTATCTACAGGTCGAATTGTCACCGGAAACGAGGTCGAAGTTCACGGATTCCTGGGAGTCTCAAATCGTCGGCAACCGGTTGTGGGCGTTGGGCAGCGTCGCCGGATTGTTGACACTGATCTTCGGGACCACGTCGTCATACTTTCGATTCAATTCCGCGACGAACGGAGCGTATCGAAAACGATTGCAGCTCGCGGCGGCATCAGTCGTCGCGGCCGGTGGCGCAATTGCATGGACGTTTCTGCCGCCAGTCTGATATCGTACCGGCAACTCGAAAGGTCGATCCCACCGACCTGTTGACTGCTTTCTCCCCGCCGACCCCGCGTCGGCGGAACCATGACTTAGGTGCTACTTGGATCGAGAGCTACGTGAATCGTGTAGCTTTGAAGTCATTTTCCCACCGACGCAGGTGTCGGTGGGGAATGAGTCGTTGACGGCACTCCCTAAATTCCTCGTTATTAGATAGCCATTGATCGATCCCATGCCCGCCGATGAAGCCGATCAATTATTAGTCGCACGAATCCGCCACAAGGATGAGCGGGCTTGGCAGGAATTCATCTCACGGTTTGAAGGCAGGCTACTGGCCTTCGTCCACAGCCGCCTGGGAAACCGGACAACCAGTGAAGATGTCGTCCAAGAGACTTTTCTTGGTTTCCTGCTAAGTTTGCCCAACTACGACGAGAAAACTCCGCTGGAGAATTTCCTGTTCTCGATCGCCGCTCACAAACTGATCGACGTGCTGCGGCGAGAAGGACGGCGGCCAACGATTCCGCTCTTTATCCCAGACGACGACGGAAACGTCACCGAACCCGCCGGGCCCGGCCGCGTGGCATCGAGCTTGCTCCGCAGCCGCGAGGGAAAAGTTGCCGAAGAACAAATCTTGGGCGACGCTCTAAGCACACTCGTCGACTTGTGGGTCGAACGCAACGAGTTTGAACGGCTGCAATGCATGGAGCTGCTGTTCGTCCTGGGATGGCCCAACAAACGGGCGGCCAAGCAGTTGGGGATCACCGAACAGGCCGTTGCCAACCACAAGCACTTCGTGGTCTCCAAGTTGAAAGACGCCGTCACGAGGTCGCGTCTGAAAAACCTCGATCTTTCCGAATTCGGGATTTCCTGAATTCGTATTTGTCGCCTCGCTATCAAGATAGTCGCTGTGAAGACGGATGTTTATCAGATATTAGTGAAGAATACGCGTCCGGAGCGAGAGCTAGGTTTGCATAACAACGACGTTTGAAATCTCAACCTGACGATCGGCATCGCGGACAGCGAAGTAAACTCTGAGCGGAATAGCATCGAATCGCCATAGGTTTTCAGAAAGATATGTGCCCTTCGTTTGGGGTCCGTTCGAGAGTTCAAGATCAATCGAATGAGTCGCGTGCGAGATGACTTCGCGATCAACGGCGTCGAGCCATAGCTGCGCTAATTCGTTCACAGCGTCGCTCAGCCAGACGACGGTGTATCGCGTCTTCGCGCACGCAGGGCGTGATTGTTCTGATCGATTCTTCGGACATTCGTCGCCGATCCACGGTTCCGGCGCTCAAAACCATCAACCATCGGTTGCGCATCCAACGAATCAAGACGCTCCAGAACTTCTGCGGTCGGATAACGCGGCTGGTCCGACGCTAACCGCCGTTTTGCTTCCTTGACGATGGCGTCCTCGTCCTCTGACAACACCGGTGGAATCCGCGCCAGCACGTTTCCCTGCGCATCTCGAACGAGGATTTCTTCCGTGGCACTCGAGATGATCTTGGCCTGTGCGTCGTTGACAACAAGTTCGGCCATCGGAATCCTCACATCTGATAATCGCTGGAAAACCGCATCCAACTACTCTGACATTTATCGTCTACTTTGTCGCGAATTGACTGCCAATTGCAAATCGCCCG
>CAUZVF010000459.1:0-5500 GCA_963582955.1 Planctomycetota bacterium | reverse complement strand
AAGAAGCCAAGTTTTTGCGTGACAACACCGACCGGAAAATCAAGGTGTCTATGCCGTCGCCCTATTTGATCGGCCAGCGAATGTGGGTACCAGAGCACTCGAAGTCGGCCTATGCAACGCGTGAAGAATTCTGTGAGGCATTGATTCCGGTCCTGCGAGACGAATTGTTGGCCGTTCGAGAAATCGGCGTTGACATCATTCAACTTGACGAACCACATCTTTGTGTACTGGTCGATCCGGATGTCCGTGCCAAGTTCGACGACCCCGAAGCCGAGATGGCTCGCGCGGTCGACTGGATCAATCAGATCGTCGACGGCGTCACCGGCGTTCAACTGGCCGTGCATCTGTGTCGTCGTAATTGGGGCCGTCGCGGTTGGGGCGCGGCTGGCGGATACGAGGCCATCCTGCCCCACATCAAGCAGCTGAAGGTTGCACAATTGATGATGGAGTTCAGCATTCCTGTTGCTGGTGACGTCGCCGTCCTGAAAGAATTACCAGAATCATGCCAAATCGGCCTGGGCTGTTTGGACGTCCGCTTCCCGGAAATTGACACACCCGAAGATGTCGTGGAACGAGTCGAAAAGGCGTTGCAGCACGTATCGGCCGACCGGCTAACACTGAATCCTGACTGCGGGTTTTCACCGGGAAAAGATCACGGAATTCCATTAGATGAATCGTTTGTCAAACTGAAAAGTCTCACCGAAGCCGCACGGCGGCTGCGTGCAACTCATTCACAGAATTGACGTGAGCTATCGAGGCCGCGACGTTTCCGAAGTCGCATATTCTATTCTTGCTCCCAATTCTCTTTCTCCGCAATGACGGCAAATCCAGTTATCAAGTTTCGTGTAACGAGGACAATCATGCTCACATTCCCTTTACGGCGAAGTTCGCTGACTGTCGTGCTCGTTGCGATATCTCTTTTCTCCCTACGATCGTCGATCAATGCGGCCGACGAATTCGACATCGTGATTCGCAATGGAATCGTGATCGACGGATCGGCAGCCGCGCGAGTCCAATCCGACGTTGGAATTCGCGACGGACGGATTTCCGCAATCGGCGATCTCTCGGGATCAAGCAGCACCACAAACATCGACGCCAAAGGCAAGATTGTCTGTCCCGGTTTCATCGACCTGCATTGCCACGCCGACCGCGGCATCTTGAAGTTCCGCGATGCCGAGAATTATATCCGTCAAGGAGCCACGTCGTTGCTCTGCGGAAATTGTGGCAGCTCACCGACCGACATCGGTAAGTTTTTCGAGCAACTCCGAGACGGCGGGACGGGGCCGAATATTGTGATGCTGATCGGCCACGGCAGCGTGCGCGCGGACGTGATGGGACGTGAAAACCGCCGTCCAACAGATGAAGAGCTCGACGAAATGCAAAAGCTCGTTCGTCAGGCGATGAAAGACGGAGCCGTCGGCATGTCAACCAGCTTACGTTACGGTCCAGGTGCGTACGCCGAGACCGCCGAGATTGTCGAGCTGGCGAAACAAGTCAAACCGTTCGGCGGTTTCTATGCCACGCACATGCGAGACGAAGGCACTCGGATCATTGAAGCCGTCGAGGAAGCACTCCATATCGGACGCGTGGCCGGCATCCCCGTGCATATCTCACACCACAAGATCTCGTCGGCATCGGTTTTCGGACTGACTCGGCAGACTCTGGCTCGCATCGATCAAGCTCGTGTGGCCGGATTCGATGTCACGTTGGATCAATATCCCTACGGAGCCGGCAGTGGCGGAACCAGTTTGTACGTCCCCCAATCATCATTGGCCGGCGGCCTCAACGCATTCCGCAAACGACTCGAAGACCCCGACAAACGGCTCAAGATCATTCAGGGTGTTGAAGAGTTGTTTGTTCGGAAACTCTACGAAGCCGGACAGAGTCCCAGTGATCCGAATCACACCGCCAACGCGCTGGCACGAATCCAAATCGCCCGTGCGACTTACGACGAGAGTATCGAAGGCAAAAACGTCGTTCAAATTCTGCGGAAACGAAACAAGGCGATCACGCTGCGCAACGGAGCAGAATTGATGGTTGAACTGGTCAGCAACGGAGTCCGCGGCATCAACCACACGCTGGAACTTCGGCCCGGCGGCGATGTCGACCGAGTGATGCAGCATCCACAAACCTGCGTCGCATCGGACGGTAGCGTGTTCGAGTTCGGAGTCGGCAATCCACATCCCCGTTCGTACGGCTGCTACGCTCGCACGCTGGGGCATTTCGTACGCCAACGCAAGCTGCTGACGCTCGAAAAAGCAATCCACAAAATGTCAGGCTTACCGGCACGCCGGCTAGGTTGGACCGATCGTGGACAACTCAAACCATCCTATTGGGCCGACATCGTTGTCTTCGATCCCGAAACCGTCAGCGACAAAGCAACGTTCCTGCAGCCGCACCAGTATTCCGTCGGAATCGAACACGTCATCGTCCGCGGCCAATTCGTGCTGAAGTCAGGAAAGATGACAGGCCAGCGTCCGGGGCGTCCGATTCATTCTTGGAAGTCCGCAAAGGCCCAACCGTAGATAGTGTGACCGAATGAGGGTCGTGTCCTTCTGAGTCTCGTTCAGATTCGAGGGCTGTTGGCGAGCTTCAATCAAGTGCTGGCGATTGCCCGTCGAGCGCGGAATAGAGGTGTAGCCGCGCTGCACGCCACCGTCGTTTAACAGTCGGTACCGACACGTCCAAGAGTTCCGCAATTTCTTGCTGTTGAGCGTCACCGTACCAGACCATCTCGAAGACCTCGCGCTCGTCTTCAGGTAGATTCTCGACCGCTTCGTGGAAGTTGGCCCACTCTTCCAGCGATTCTGGCTGGTCCGCTTTTCCCGAGACCTGTCTTAGCGGACCCCCACTATCGTCCGCGGCGCGACCTGCCTGATCGGAATGATGCAATCGGTGTTTTCCGTGCGGGCCGAAATGATGCCGCGCCAGATCAATCAGAGTCCGGCGAATTTGCGTAGCAGCCAAACCATAAAAAGCGCGAGCCGAGTCGACATGCACGTCCTTCAATGCTCGGTGCAGCCGCGTGACAGCTTCCTGAAAAACGTCGTCCGTCTCTTCCCACCGATGCAGTCGCGGATAGTTGCGTAGCATCTTGCTGGTTAATCGCATCAACCGGTCCGAGGCGCGCGCGATCAACTCATCCGCTGCCGGCTCATGCCCCAGAGTCGCCAATTCAAGTAACGGCCCAAGTTCTGATGATTGTGGGTGAAATTCTTTCATGGCTTGAGAATGACAATTGCACTGAATGTTCGTGTGACGCCCTATGACGGAAGTGTATCCTTAATGGAAGGACTCCAATAGCCCGGATAATGCACGAACGACAATGACTACGATGAATTGGCAACGCAAAGGAATGACGCTATGAACTTTGCGCTGCAAACAGTATTCGCGTGTCGTCTGGAATCTGTCCTACGAAATCTATCGTCGTGATTGAGAAAGATCTTGTGGCATGTGCGGGCGTGCCTAATGAATTTACGCGGCGTTGAATGGTACAATAGCCTTCACGTCGAACGTCAGTTCTTGCCACGCTTCCTGGAGCTTCAGCAGTGCGGAAATACTGGTTGATTGCCGTGGGTTGCCTGACGGTCGCGATTGGCGCCGTGCTGATTACCACGAATTGGCCGTCGGTTGGTCCGACGACAAGCAGCCAACGCACCAGCGTGCAACGCAGTGCTGACTACATCACGTCGGCCAATTGCAAAGAATGCCATCCCGCGGAATACGAATCGTGGCATGATTCGTATCATCGCACGATGACACAGCGAGCGACTCTTGAAACCGTGGCGGCTTCGATCGACGACATCTCGCTGCATTCTCGCGGCCGCGATTATCGCATCTATCAACAAGACGATCAAATCCGCATTCAAATGGTGGATCCGGATTGGGAATTGCAACGCCGGTCGAAGGGACTGCCGGTTGACGGAATCGACGACCGTCCCGTCGTGGACCGGCGGATTGTAATGACCACCGGTTCGCATCACCACCAGGCGTTTTGGATCAAAAATGGGAATGGCGACGAGTTTCTGCAAGTTCCGTTCGTTTATCATATCGGAACCAAACAATGGATTCCGCGAGAAGACTCGTTCCTGGAAATACGCTCGCATGAAGATGAAAACGCGTTGTGGAACGACAACTGCGTCATCTGCCATACGGTTGGCGGACGGCCTGGCTTGGATGTCCTGTGGGAAAAGTACGATACGAAATTCGTCGAGTTGGGGATCGCCTGCGAAGCGTGTCACGGACCCGGCGGTGAGCATGCCAAAGTCCATCGGCAGGCCAAGGCGAATTCGGGAAATTCGAATCCCAACATCGCCGACCCAACGATCATCAATCCCGCGAGGTTGGAAAAAGCCCACGCCGCTGCCGTCTGTGGCCAATGCCATGCGGAATTCTATCCCAAACAACGAAGTGACTGGAGTAAGAACGGTTACGCGGATTCGTTTCGTCCGGGTGAACTGCTTGACGAATCACGTGTCATCATCACTTATGCCGAGGCCCAGAAGCATTTCAACCTTCGTGAGAATCGACTGGGACTCGCGCCGGGAGACAGCGCCTATTGGAGTGATGGAACAATCCGAGTCGGCGGACGCGAATACAACGGATTGATCGAATCCGCCTGCTTCCAACGTGGAGAAATGACGTGCCTATCGTGCCATTCCTTGCACAACTATCGCGAGCCGGCCGATCAACTCGCGCGTCAATTGAATGACAACGAAGCCTGCCTTCAATGCCATGCGGAATTTCGCGACAGGATCAGCCAACACACTCATCACAGCGCCGAATCGTCAGGCAGCCAATGTTACAATTGTCACATGCCGCATACGACATACGCGTTATTCAAAGCCATCCGCAGTCATCGGATCGATAGCCCGAAGACACGGAATTTCACGACATCCGACCGCCCCAATGCATGTAATCTGTGCCATTTGGACCAGACGTTAGCGTGGACTGCCGAATATCTTCACGAGTGGTATGGCCAGCGGGAAGTTGACTTGGATGCCGACAGTCGCCAGATTGCCGCGTCAATTCTCTGGTTGCTCAAAGGCGATGCCGCACAGCGGGCGATCACGGTCTGGAATGCTGGTTGGACACCGGCCCAAGCGACAAGCGGCGGCGATTGGACAACGCCCTTTGTCGCCGAGTTGCTTGTCGATCCCTACGCCGCCGTGAGATTCATGTCGGCTCGCAGTCTTGAATCTCTGAATGCCCAACTCGACTCAAGTTACAACTTCATCGCACCGGAAAAAGAAAGGCAGTTGCACCGTGACCGCATCGTCAACGCATGGCAACGCGTGGAACGAGTCCAATATCCAGACCGGCACGACCGGTTGTTACTCGATTCAACCGGAATCCCGAAACGCAACGAAGTCGATCGGCTGCTTCAATTAAGAGACAACCGTCGAATTGTCATCGCTGAGTAGACCAATTGAAGAATGGTCACATTTGCAAATATCAAGAACCAGGTCAATACATGCGGCACGTTGCACATTCGAACGTT
>CAUZVF010000458.1:0-5523 GCA_963582955.1 Planctomycetota bacterium | reverse complement strand
GCAGGCAGCTATAACCTGACTGAACCGGAAATGGCCGAACGATTAGGCCAGCGCAAGCTGCGGAATATTCTCGACACGGGAGCTGACGCGGTGATCACGGGCAACGCGGGATGCTCGTTGCAATTGCAATCGGTCTTACGCCGATCGGGACACAAGTTGTGGGTGGCTCACCCGATGGACATCCTTGACCTCAGTTATCGGAATCTGAAACCATCGAACCTGTAAGTGATATGTCGAAAATCCGAATCAAAGCCGTCGTCTTCGATCTCGATGGCCTGATGTTCAACACCGAAGATATTTTCAAACAGTCGAACCATGAATTGGTCAGCCGGCGCGGGAAGCGCATCAGTCCTGAATTGCGGCAGCAAATGATGGGACGCCGTGCTCACGAGGCGTTTCAGATCATGATCGATGACCTCGGCCTGACGGAATCGGTCGAGGAGATCATGGTTGAAGAGGAAAAACTCTTCACGGGAATGCTTGACGAACAACTCGCCCCGCTGCCGGGGATGCTCGATCTCTTGGACCACTTGGAAGAAGCCTGTATTCCGAAGGCCGTGGCCACCTCTTCCGGACGGGAATACCTGCATGGCATCTTGGGACGCGTCGGCCTGTTGCCCCGATTTCACATGACATTGGCGGCTGAAGACGTCGAAAACGGAAAGCCGCACCCTGAGATCTACGAAACGGCCGCGCAGCGGCTAGAAATCACAACGGCTGAAATGATGGTGTTGGAAGACAGCGAAGCCGGCACCAAGGCCGCGGCGGCAGCCGGAGCCATCACCGTGTCGGTTCCGACGCAGCACAGCCGGACACACGATTTCACAACCGCGACGCACATCGCCGAAAGTCTCGCTGATCCGCTGATCTATCGACTGCTGTCGCGGGACTATTCTTGATGCCACTTGGCGTGACAGGCCGTGCATGATTTGACACTCGCGTTCCAAGCCGTCTTGGCCGTTTTCGTGTCTTTTTTCTTCAGTGCCGCGGCGATCTCGGACATCGATTTTCTAAGGTCGTTGGCGTAGCCCTGCCATTCTGAAATCTCGCTGTCCTTCTTGACTTCATGCGTATCCGCGTGCGCGGCAATGGCGAGGACCGCGATTGTCGTGGCGTGCAGGCTATCGGCTTGAGGATTCTTCGGCCGGCGAATCACTCGCTTTAATTTGTAGTGCCGCGATTTCACCTCTTCCATCAGCCGGTGCAGATTGCAGAGTTTGTTCCACGGATGTTTGACTTTCGCTCCGGAAGACTTGCCACCGTGAGCGGCTTTGACTTTTTCCAGCCCGGCTTTGGCATCTTCCAACGATTTCGATTTGCGGATGGCGATCGCGGCATCTCGCAGGTCGGGAGCCGAGAGTTTCACTTCTTTCTTTTTTTCATGCTCGGCCGACGCCTGTGCCAGACAAGCCAGCACGCCGGCAGCCTGCTGGATGCTTCGAGTTTCGCGCGCTTCCGCATGAGATTGTTTGCTTTGCAGGAATCCCTCCAGCTTGGCGATCTGAGCTTTGATCTCCATCGCCAAGTCTTCGACCGAAGCAACCTCGGCGACCTTAACTTTCGATTCGGCGGCCACCGGCAACAGAAAAGCCATCGAAATAACAAACAGGGAAAGTAATGCGAAACCTCGCTTGAGCATCGTAACGGCGCCTCATTCAGTGAAAGTTTGATATGAAGTTGCTGTCAGCGACACTGGCATGCAACAACAAAGGTGGGGAGTTCACGGCGGGAACGCCGCGGCAACCGACGACGACCAGAAATTGAATTTCAAACGCGCATTGTGGCGGTCGCAATTTCACGTTGTCAAGTTAGCTGAAAACCATGCCGCAATTCATGACGCGGAGATCCGGTTCGATTTGCCGTCATCGGTATTCCGCAGTTCAACACAAGCCGACGAACTTGGCCCGCGATTTTACAAAATGAAGGCAAACAACAAACAATTTCGACCGATTACACACTCAGTAGGAATGCGAGAATATCGATCTTTGGCCTTTTCTGGGCAAGTCACGCTAAGATACGCTTGGTTGAAGATTCGTTGCCGTTGGAGCAAACCGATGAAGTGTAGGGCATTTCTTTCGGCGATCGTTGTGGTTTCACTGTCGTCGTTGCCTGCATTCGCCGACGAGCAATCAAGCTCGGGCGATGACGGAGATATCCAAGACATCGTCTATCTGGGCTCAAAACACCCTGTCTTTCTGCGAGTTCACCTCCGCATCGACGGCAAGGGTTTCCGCACGTTGCGGCGAGAGCGGGCGGCGCGGCTATTCAAAGAACTGGATCAAGATGGAAACGGCCATCTCGACATTGAAGAAGCCAAACACGTTCCTCCGCCGAACCAGATTTCCCGCAATTCAAGTAACTCGCGATTCTTTGCCGGGTCGATCGATATCAGCCCGTCTGACCAAAAGATCTCTCAAGAGGAATTGGCGCGGTACGTGGCGATTGTGTCGGGGCATCCGTTCCGAATTCAATTCTCGCTCAGTTCGGGAGAGCAGTCGACCGGCTTGTTTACGAAACTTGATATCGACGGCGACATGAGCCTTTCGCAAGATGAACTGGAACGGGCGAGTGACACGTTACGCAAGGTCGACCTCGATGACGACGGCGCGATCAGCCGTCTGGAACTTCAGCCATTGCCCAACGCCGGACCTGCGAATGTTCCGGCAGCCGAAACAGACAATTCCGACAAACCGCGGCATTTCCACGCGATCACTCCGTATGTCTTACCGAAACGCGTTGCCGAGACGATCATAAAGACTTATGCCGATCAAGAACACGACTCGGCGTCTCCGCGAATGAGCCATCAGCAACTTGGTGTTTCAAGGCAAGCGGTCGCCAAGTTCGATTCCGATGGTGACCGCCTGTTGAATCGTCAGGAACTGATTCAATTCTTGCGAGCACCCGCGCCGCATGTCGAAGTGCAAATCCGGCTGCCGTATCGAAAGTTTGGTTTTCCACGAATTTCCGGCAAATCACAACTCTTTGAAGTCACGGAAGACAAACGCCGGCGAGCAATTGGTTTGGATTTCAACAATGTTGGCATCGAGCTGCGTGTGAAGAGCAACGCAGCGATGAAATTCGACAACCAACAATTTTACAAAGTGCAGTTCCTTCGGCAGGATGCGGACAAGAACAATTATCTGGACGAGGCAGAATTCAACGGCCTTGGTATTCCCGGCGCGACGTTCGCAACGCTCGACAAGAACGGCGACGGCATGCTGTATGTCAAGGAAGTCACGGAATTCGTCAATCGGCTTGCCGACGCCTCGCAGAGCAGCACGATCATGAGTGTCACGACGACGGGCAAACCTCTCTTCGATTTATTGGACGTATACCGCGACGCCCGGCTGACGCCCCGTGAACTGTCAAACGCCTTCAAACGGCTGACGACACAAGACGGAGCAACCCAACTCGCAATCGATGCCGACGCGGATGGCCGAATCACGGCGACCGAGATCGACGGCCAATATCGAGTCACGTTCGAAATGGGAAAGCCAGACCTTTTCGACAACATGCCGACACAAATGGAACGCGCCATGGGCGGCGGTGTTCGCAACGAAGCCAGCTTGTCGGGGCCAGTCTGGTTTCAAAAGATGGACAAGAACCGCGACGACGACGTCAGCCAAAAAGAGTTCCTCGGCTCGAAGAAAGACTTCAAAAAGCTAGACGCGAACAACGACGGCCTCATCGACGAACAAGAGGCCACACGGGCTTCGAAGTGAGTCGGATGTGTTGGTCGATTCCAAGACTGACACGAGCGGGACCTGCGCGAACGACAAAACGAACTCCATTTTGACGCTTGGCTCGCGGGCACACTCAATGAGTACCACATGCCGTTCAGGCAAGGTGTGCGGCGCAGCAGCCGGAAATCGCTCTAACACGATCAAAGCCAATAGACAGCTTCGCAGAGCGTGCTGGTGAGTATTTGGAGCGAGAATTTGCAGTCAGCGAACGAACAGTTTCCAGTCGCTGCGCGACACGCCTTGCCTGAACGGCAAGACGTGGTACCCGTCCAAATATCTCCGCACTCTTCAATTCAAGCGCCCGTCTGCTCGCGTGTGCCTCGCAGCCACGATTCGAATTCTTTCGAGAGTATTTCTACGAGTGACGGATTCGATTCGGAAATATCGTGCGCCTCGGCGATGTCAGTTTTCAAATCGAAGAGCTTCCAAGGTGCGTCCCGAGCCGTCTTCAACAATTTGTATCGTCCCTTTCGTAACGCGCTATATTTTCGGTATTTGAAAAACAGCGTGTCGTGAGGTGAGGCTCGGCGGCCGGCCAACGTTGCCGTGGGATCCTGTCCGTCGATGATGCGATCGTCTGGCAGTTTGGCCCCGGCAGCCCGGATGCTCAACGTGAAGAAGTCACAGCTCAGCAATGGTTGGTTGCAGATCGTTCCGGCTGGGATGCGTCCGGGCCAGCGGACGATGCAGGGAACACGGATGCCGCCTTCCCACAAGGTAATGCCGCCGTCGCGCAACGGTTTGTTCGATGCGACTTCCAATCCACGTCGCTTCAACATGAACGCTCCGTTATCGGAATAGAAAATCACAATCGTCTTGTTCGCAAGGCCAGACGACTCGATTTGATTGATGACGCGGCCGATGCCATCATCCAATGCCGTGATGACGGCGTCGTATCGTTGTTTTTCATCATTCGTGCCGGGGTCATAACCGTAGGCTTGGAATGCTCGATCCGGTGCCTGCCAGACGTTGGCTTGGTCCGGTTTCTTGTTCCTCGCATTCGGATAATGCGGAGCATTGAACGGGACGTATGCGAAAAACGGCCGATCAGAATTGCGGCGGATGAAATCACACGCGGCGTCAGCGAATAAGTCGGTGCTGTATCCCTCGACTTTCACCGGGTCCGTGCCACGGTGCATGTCCAACTTACCGTTGTAGACGTGGCTGTAATAGTCGATGTTTCCCGACGCGTGGCCGAAAAATTCGTCGAAACCACGCTCGGTTGGCCGGCTGCCCTTCGCGAAGCCGATATTCCATTTTCCGAAACACGCCGTGTGATAACCGACTTTCTTCAGCAGTTGTGGGATCAGAATTTCGCTGTGTCGCAAACCGATTCCGTAATTACCTTTCAACCCCGGAAGTTGGTCCACCAACTTGTGCCGCTGAGCATACCGGCCCGTCAACAAACTCGCTCGCGAGACCGTGCATGTCGGCGAGGCTGTATAGAAATCGGTACAGCGAACTCCTTGAGTCGCTAAGCGGTCGATGTTCGGGGTCTTGACAGTCTTGTTGCCGTAGCATCCGACATCACCGAATCCCAAATTGTCGGCGGTCATCAGGATGATATTCGGTCGGCGTTCCGTGTCGTTCGCAGCACAGACTTTCACAAACGACATTAGCCCAATGAGAATCAACAAGGCGATCTTTTGCATCATATCCGAATCCTTATGAACAAATACATCGACATCGAATCCGTGCGAACAACACGGAGTTTCCAATTCGTTGAGACTCTAATCTGGCGCGGCTTTCTTAATGATCGCGTCGTACACAATCGGTTTGA
>CAUZVF010000457.1:0-5528 GCA_963582955.1 Planctomycetota bacterium | reverse complement strand
TTTCCAGACGGATATCGCAAACCCAACGTTTTCGGCCGACGACTGACATTTCGCGATCGATCCGTATGGGACGTCCACCGGATTCGGGGATTAATCGAGCTTCCATATTGGCCCTTCCTTCAGACATTCAAACGAATGTGCTCTGCGTTGCAGTTTGGACACTTGTATGGCCGCAGCAGCAAGAGTCGTAACGGAATGTGCCACCATCGGCCCGATGATTCGACCATTTGTGTTTGCAGGCAGCCGGGACACGGATGAATGGACGGCTTTATGACAATATCCGACTCGCGCGAGTCATTGGAAACCGCGTCCCTGGCCGGTTCAGTCTTGGCAACAATTGTGTCGTCGTGACGAGTGTGAGAAGGTTCTCTGCTTGGAGGTTCCAGAACGGTGTTCTCGTCGTCATCGTCGCTGGGCAGCATGTGCCGTGGCAGTTCCAGAACAATTCGCTTGCGAGTTCCCTCGCCAGACGCATCGCTGACGGAATCAGATTTCGAAACATCACCCGAGAGATCCAATTCGCCGGCATCCGATTGTTCCAGCACGACCACTTCGCTTTCGCGGGGTTGTGGCTTATCATTCTCATCGATCGTGTCAGTTTTTCGTTGCTTGTCAATTTCCGTCTCGGCGTCCTTGCGGGCCTGTTCATCAATCGAAAGCCGAAACCGCTCGCGGGCGAAAGCAATTTCGTCGCCGTGTAGCAGTAATCCCTCCGTCACTTTGTGTCCGTTGATCCGCGTACCGTTTGTGCTGCCCAAGTCGCGGAGTTCCAACTCGCCATCATCGGTTTCTCGGATCACGCAATGGACTCGAGAAACCCGCAGGTCATCCAGGTAGATGCCGCAAGCCTTTTCACGACGGCCAATGACGATCACGCGCTGTGTCAACCGAAAGGCTTGCGTACCGGTAATTGGAATCAGCTTCGCATGCATGACTTGCCCCTAAATTAAGTAATGTGTTCCATCCATGAAGGGGGACGTCGGGAATCACAAAGTCGTGGAGAGGGAAATTCCAACAATACATCCCATATCACACATCGTGTGATGGGAATCGCTATGTTGAACAGGTTTTATAGGTTTTTGCCGTCAAACTGAAACGAACGGCGGGAATTGAAATGGAACGACCGGCACGCCAATTCATTGCGCGCTATTCGGGAAAATCACAAACATGACGTAAGAGATGACGACGTATTGACTTGCAACCGTAAAGAATTTGAAACAATGTTGCCCAAACTGAATATTCCCAGCTCATTCCAATCGAGGTGACTCAGTTGTCAGCCACTGGTTGGCCGGTAAATCGCGCGAGCTTTCGCTTCAGTTTTCGCAGCATTCGATGTTGTCGATATCGGACCTGTTCACGGCTGATCTTTAGGTCGTCCGCGACATCTTCAACCTCACGGCCTTCGATCAGCCGGGCGTGGAGAACTTGAAAATTCACGTCCGACACTTCCGGACGCAATTCTTCCATCACCGTGCGGACCATCATCCGGTCCCATTCCCGTTCACACAACGCTGCCGGATCGGCATCGGGTTCGGATGGCTCGTACGCGGCGAGCATCGAGTCAGAGAGACCTCGTTCGCCAAGCCGCTTGTTGGTCCGCATCAAGTCCGATGCCCGGCTACGGACGACGGTGTAAAGCCAAGCTCGCAAACCGGGCCGCTCGACAGGATGCTGGAATTCCCCCAATCCTTTCGCGATCGACGTCCACACATCTTGAATGCAGTCGTCAACGTCCGCTCCACGAATTCCGCGTGCCACGATGAAACGACGAATCAGGCCTGTGTACAGTTCATAGAATTCCTCCCAGGCTTCCAACAGGTGGTCGTCAGGTTCCTGCTCATCTGAAAGCGACCTCAGATACTGCTGGGTGAATTCCAGCAACGGCAAATGGGTCTTCAACAGGTCGGCGGAAGCATGTTCGGACTGCATTTGATGCTCAGATCGTCGGATACGCTGAATCAACAGAGATGTACCAACACGAGATTCGTATGGAATTCCGCGTTTGCAAGCCCGCTCAATAAGAGGTTAGCACGGGACATTGACGGTTGCCAACCGCAATCTCAATTCTGATAAGTAATGATGCGGTGTCCCGTGAATTCCGGGATGTTGCACGGAAGCGACGTTGAACCGCGCAATGCGTTAATTGAAAGCACTTTTCGTGACTGCTAGAATCGCCGACTTGCGCGTCCGGGTCTGATCGACGCGTACGTCGAATTTTTCAACGGGTACAAGACTGGCCACCGAGTAAGGAATATCGAGCTAACGATGAATGACCGACAGACACTGAAGATCGCCGTTATCGGCGGTGATGGAACGGGACCGGAAGTCACGGCCGAGGCGCTCAAGGTTCTCGACGCCGTCTCGAAACTCGAAAGCATCAGCTACGAAACTCAGGATTTTGATTTCGGCGGAGAACGGTATCTCAGAACGGGAGACACTCTTCCAGAAGGTGCCGTTGACGAACTGAAAACGTTTGATGCCATCTATCTTGGCGCGGTTGGCCACCCCGACGTGGCTCCGGGAATCCTTGAAAAAGGACTGCTGCTGGAACTGCGGTTTCAGTTGGATCAGTACATCAACCTGCGGCCCGTACAACTCTATCCCGGAGTCGAAACGCCGTTGGCTGGCAAAGGTCCGGACGACATCAATTTCACGGTGGTCCGAGAAAACACCGAAGACATGTACTGTGGCACTGGCGGGTTTCTCAAAAAGCACACGGCCGACGAAGTCGCCATGCAATCGGCCATCTACACTCGTAAGGGCTGCGAACGCTGCATTCGGTGGGCGTTCGAATACTGCAAGAAACGAAACAACCCAAAGGGAAAGCGGCTGACTCTGGTCGCAAAGACCAACGTTTTGACGTATGGCCACGATCTGTGGTGGCGGACGTTTCAAGACGTTGCCACCGAATACCCGGACGTCGACGCCGACTACAACCATGTCGATGCCTGCTGCATGTGGATGATCAAGAACCCCGAGCACTACGACGTGATCGTGACCACGAACATGTTCGGCGACATTATTACCGACCTGGGTGCCATGATTCAGGGAGGAATGGGAGTTGCGGCGGGCGGCAATCTGAATCCCGATCCCGGCGGTACCAGCATGTTCGAGCCGATGGGTGGCAGCGCTCCGAAATACACAGGCAAGAACGTCATCAATCCGATCGCCGCCATTGCCGCCATGTCGATGTTGTTGGATCAAGTTGGACACGAAGCGGCTGGTCAACGCGTTCTATCGGCCGTTCAATCGGTGACCGGGACCAAGATGAAGAGCCAATCGGCCGGTAAGATGGGATTCGGCACAACCGAGGTCGGCGACTTGGTTGTCGAAGCGCTGTGACCCGCAAAAACCGCACGGCCGCGCGTTTCCGCCCGTCCGTCTCATGTGGTTTGGCCAAACAAGCGGCGTGGCGTGAGTTGGTGTGGCATAACGCGAACAATCGTCGCGATTGCCGACACTACTGCTCACACGAGTGCGTCGGAGCGGTCCTCGTCAAGTCGGTGCAATTCCGACTCCGATAATCCCCATGTCATTGACGCGAATGCGCGGACGATGGCTGAATGCCGTATCAAAATCGTCTGCCCTTCCACTTTGCACCTGCGTTGTCTGGGTTACTTGAATCCGGCCGACTTGACGACCGCTGGCTGAACTTCAAGACGAAGGTTTCCGACATGCTCCGTTCCATCTTTTTTTCGACAGGATTGTTTGTGGTTTTTTGGGGAATCACACTGCTGTTTGTCGACCAAGTCACACTCACGGCCAAAGTCGAAGAGAGCGAGCAACAGAAGAATCAAGAAGTTCGCGGCATGATCAGCAGCAATTCCAATAATCAGAAAGTGATCAACCCGCCGGAATGGGCCGCGTTCAGTCTGATGTCGGTTGGTGCCGTGACGATGTTGTATGCCGTCGCGTTACCGAAACGAAAGGCCTTCAACGAAGGCTGATACACCGGAAAAGTCCGCGGACAACGCAAACCAAAGCATCCGCCGCTGCTGGCCAATGGCAGCGGTTTTCTTATGCGCGTCGGGCAGCCCAAGTTCTGCGACGCACCGCGCGTTCATAGCTCACCTTGTTTCTGGTCAAGACCGCTCCGTATGATGGACAATTCGGAATCCTCGCGCCGCCCTCCAACATCCATCCGGACTCGCATCAATGTTGTGCCGTCAGTCACGCCAGAATCGTGTGCGATTTTGCATTGGTTTTGCCGGCATCACTCTTGCGGTTTGCAGTCTGTTGGCCGGTGGTTGCTCGACGGGTGAAACAACCGCGGCGCAAAACGCGGACTCAAAGACAACCGAACGCCCGCCGGCCATTGTCCGTGTTACGCATGCCCAGTCGCGGAAGGTCTCGCCAAAGGTAAAGGTCGTGGGAAGTATCGTGGCACGGCGCACCAGCATTGTCGCTTCGGGAGCCGATGGGATTGTCGAAGAATTCATGACTGAACGAGGGCAGTTGGTTAAGCAATCTGAAGTGCTGTCCAAACTCCGAATGGTGACCGCCGATCTTGGCATCAAACAGGCACTGGCCGAATTGGACGAACGACGTCACGAGCTGGCGGAAATGGAAAATGGTTCACGGCCCGAACAGATTGCCGAAGCGAGCGCCAAAATGCTGGCCGCCAAGGCCGTCATGTTGAGTGCGTCCAATCAGTTCAAGCGGGTTAAAAGTTTGTTCGAAAAGAACGCCGCCAACGCGTACGATCTGGAACAGGCCCAAGAACGCGCCGAGGCCGGCAATCAAACGTACCTGGCGGCCAAGTCGCAACTGAAATTAGTCGAAGCAGGCCCACGAGTTGAACAAATCGACCAGGCTCGTGCGCGGCTCGATGCACAAAAACAGCAAGTTGCGTATCTCGAAGCGGAACGTGAAAAACGGATCACGAAAGCACCATTCACCGGATACATTGTTGACGAGCATACTTACGTCGGGCAATGGCTGTCGAAGGGCGGTCCCGTTATCACGCTGGCTAGGCTGGATGAAGTCGAGGTCGTCGTTAACGTCGACCAACGTGATCTGATTCATATCCGATTGGGAGCAACGGCGGATGTTGTCGTCCCGGGAACCGGCGAGGAAATCCGCGGCGGCACGATCGCATCGGTCGTGCCACGCAGCGAATGGGAATCCGGCTCGCGGGGTTTTCCCGTTTTGATCCGCTTGAAGAACGAGTTCATCGACGTCGGCGGGCGACCTCAGCCGGTTTTGAACGAAGGCATGATCTCGGAAGTTACTTTTCGTGGAATGCCTGCGCAAGGAGTTTTCGTTCCCAAGGACGCTTTGGTTAGGGGAACACGCGGCACAATTGTATTTATGTTTAATCCGTCCATTGAGGACGCAAACTTGGGAACGGTGACACAAGTGTCTGTCGAAACCGGAATCAGTGACGGCGAGTCCATTCAGGTCAGCGGTGACGGCCTTACCGAAACCGTGCAGGTTGTGATCGAAGGCGGCGAGCGTCTCAGGCATCTTCAGTCGGTGTCGGTGATTCCTGACGATACGAAATCCGTGGAACAAGAATCACCGAAACA
>CAUZVF010000456.1:0-5530 GCA_963582955.1 Planctomycetota bacterium | reverse complement strand
GGACTGGCGACGCCTGCGGGCCGGTACCGTCCTAAGAGTGTGTTGCTGGTCTCGGCGTTGGAATTGGGCCTGCGAACTGACCGCCCATTGATTCAACAGGACAAGTGGGTGGACCGCCGCCTAACGTAAGGACACCGAGGCCGTCATTGAAGAGCTTGACATGCACAATCCCTTCGGAATGATATGTGATGTTAGGCGGCGTGCCCACGCCAACGCGAAACCAATACCAACCAGGTCTCGTTGGTCTTTCTTTTGTCCACTCGGATTCCATCATGTCGCTGAATTTACTAACAATTCTTCCATTGTCCACTGCCGATCGGTCAATCCACTTTCAACCGCTGGTGTCGTGCCGATAGCCGTAAGCAGGGTCGCGTCCACTCTTTTGGCGTGCCACCAGTCAGTGGCCATCCATATTAGCGACATTGGCACGTTCGCTATTCAACGGCACCAAGCAGGTCCACCACTTTTTGCTTAACTGCCGCAGTCGAAAGGCCATGTGACTGCAGAAACGTCGACACCGGTGATTCAATTTCGACTAGCGCAGCGAGAAGATGTTCGCCGCCGAGGAAGTCGTGTTTCAGTGATTTGGCGCACTTCTTCGCGTACTCAAACACCTCGACCGAGACGTGGGTGTAAGGCGGCTCCAAACCCTGATCCGGGTCGGAACCTGCGAAGGATTTATCAAACGTAATCTGCAGTTCATTGAGGCAGTATCCCAGGTCGTCCAATACTGCATTTGCGCAAAAATGCAGGCTGATGGAAAGAAAAAAATGCTCCGGATCGACGGATGGTGACCTGCGACGGGCGGCGAGAGCATTCGCGTCTAAAATCGTCTTCCGAAGGCTGTCTGTGTAGCCGTAGTCAAGGACGTCAGCATTCGGCGGTATCTCGTCAATCAGAGGATCGCAAAGAAGTTCTATGGCCATGTGACACCTGAGATCGTAGAAGCAAATACAACGGGGATGCACTACGACACCGTGTCGCAACGAACGGTTAACACGATTCAACCCATGCTACCACAAGGGCGATGTGCATCAGGGGATTTGGCTGGTGGGAATCACTATTGATCGCACGATTGTGCCGAAAGTGCATCTCGAATGTCGGTTTGCCACAAAGTCCGCCACCACACAGGAGGCCCAAAACCTGCCAGCAAAGCTCGCAGGATTTCGGTGTAGTCGCTCACCACAAGACGAAGCTCACGATGGCAAGCTATACGGGTTAATCATTGTTTGATGGCTCTTGCGGCTCAGTGCCTTTGGTCACGACGAGTTTCCGGGTGCAATCAACGCGGCTCCAGAAGATCGCGGTTAGGATGTAAACGCACGCGACGAATAGAAACAGAGCGGTCCAGCCAAAGTATTCTTTCACGTATCCCATCGCCGGCCCGGCTGCGAAGGCTCCACAGGATCCGACCGTATTCACCATGCCGAAGACTCGACCAGCGGCCGGACCTCCGATGTCGGTCACCGTGCCCCACCAGGTGGGTTGGCTCCAGTCGCTGAAGAATTTGCAGCAAAACAGAATGACCATGATGATTCGACCGTCGTCGGGAATCAGACTGACGCCGATCAGAACGGTCGCGACGATCTTGCCCGTCGAGGCCACTATTCTGCGGGCCCGTCGCCGGTTCCCGGTTCTGTGGATCAATGCGTCATTCAGGAAGCCCCCGAACAGTCCGCCCAGCGCGCCGCCCAGCAGAGGCAAGCTGGCCCACAAACCCATTTGGATGGGATCAAGCCCTTTTTCGATCGCCAAAAACGTCGGCATCCAGAAAACAAACAGGTTGTCCGCGAACGAGCTGCAGAACGAAGCCGCAAAGAAGATACCGACGTTCAACCGATTGGCTGCCGACCAGTGAAATCGAGCCTCTTTGCCGCTGGATGACGAGTCATCATCGACGGACGAGGCGTCGGTGGAAGACTCCTCTGGAAAAGGTTCCTCAGATTGCTCCATGTCGGATTCGATCAGGGCCGCCTCAGCAGGATTCGCCCAAGGATGCTCTGCCGGCCGGTTACGGAACAGGAACCAGAACGCTCCCGCGAAAACAAATCCGAGCGCGGCGACAGTCCGCAAAGAGTTCTGCCACGACAGTCCCACGATTCCAATCAATAGAGTGGCGATAACCACGGGTGCCAGTGCGGCACCGGCGCGTCCTGCAAACGACGAGACCGCCCCCTGGACCGACGTGCGAACAGACAGCGGGAACCAGCTTTGCGTGACCTTACCGAGGTTGGGATACGCCGGCGCCTGGACGGCTCCGAACAGCAGCCGGGCGACGTACAGATTACGGAAACTACTAAAAAACGTCGGTAAGAAGACCACCGTTGACCACAGGGCAGCGACGATCGGGATGACCAGCCGCGGACCCAGGAAATCACCCGCCAGGCCGCCGGGAAACTGACCCAGGAAGTATGTCAGATTGAACGCCCCGTCAAGCCAGCCCATCTGCCCGTCCTTCAGGCCGTACTCTTCCTGCAGATATGGTCGGACGGCCCCCCACGAGTAGCGATGCAGATAGTTGATCCCACTCGCCAGGCATGCGAGCACAAAGATCATCCAACGAACGCGAGACGGTTTGTTTAGAACGCTGGTGACGCTGGATGTCAAATGGAAACCTTCTTCAATCAAACACACTGTGTCTCGCATCGGCCGGTCGAACAAACATCAGTGCGCCCTTTGTTTCCATTGCGGGATCTGCCTGCCATTGCAGGGGAACAGCCCTGTTCCATGAATGAGTAACTCGACTACAGATCAGAGATAGCGACAATACCGTGACTGTGAGGATTTTGCACCCACCGCTGGAGCGTGCCGCCGACTTTTTGCGCTCGGTAGAGTCGCGTCGTTGGCCGAACGCGCTTGGGGAATGCCGAACTCTGCGGCTGTGCGCTGTTGGGCGTCGATTCGTCTGTCGTTAACTATCCAGGTGATTCATGTCCGCAAATCGGACAACTCGACTTGAGCCTGGCAATTGCAAAACCGCAACGAGCACAATTGCGTGGAAACGGTTCTCCCCAAAATGGTACTGGTACGTACATTATGAGGAGCCAAGGAACGACTAGGCCGAGAATGATAATCAACGCGTATGGTGACCAGAAGGCAAAGACGCACGCCGTTGTTACGACAGCAGCAAGAAGTAATCGACGCTTTGTGAATAGCGATCGTTTCATTTTCGGTGCTGCCAACGGTTGGTTTTGCCGACGCAGCGTTGCCGACACAGCAGACGCTCGCATGTTCTGTCGAGCTTAGTGGTTTTACGACATGATCTTCCTGACTAAGCCCGTCAGCATTTTCATCTGACTGACTTGGTTCTTGCGCCCTCCGACGCCGTTCATCAACGAAGCGAATTGCATCGGCAAACAGAATTATTGTAGCCAGACGGGACATCCGGAAAAGATCAGGGCGACTTAGCGGCTGTCATCCAGTTGAGTCTGTCCTTCAGTTGGGAGGTCTGGGTTATCCTCTCGACTCACCGGCGTTCGGCCGATTCCAAACCAGAAAGCGAAAACGCCTCCGAGGGCGATCATCAACAGCGAAACTGGCCTCAATTGGTGAACGTGGGTGACGAAGTAGGTAAAGCTGCCGTCTTTAACGAACGGGAAGAAGCGCCATTCCGCGAAGAACCCCAATCCAAGAGCCAGAATGGCGCTCACGAATTTGTAGACGGTCGAGCGTTCACGCGTAGACGCGCCAAACCCAAGGCCAACAGCAGCCCCCGGGAGAATCATCGCGTAGAACCCTTGGCTGAGAATCCACGCGAAGGCAAAGTAACCGACGGTTCCTCCGACTGCGGCACCGAAGAGGCCACGGATCAGCGGGGCGATTCGGAAGTTGGCGCCCATAGTCATCGTCCATTTTCGCTTTGTACGGCCAACGGATTGGGGTTGCCGACGCCGCACGCTGCGACATCAAACGGCTTTGCACCAGTTACATGTTACCAAATGCTGAAACGTCGTCCCAAGTTTGAGGCGATTTGCGCAGCGATCTCTGCGGCGGATGCGTTGTTGGCCGACCTTGTAACGCTGTGAATTCAATATCGTGGAAGTATTCGACCGCGCATCGGAGTTCGACAGTGATCGTCCGACGCAGGTTCATCTTGCGCCGCAAATAGTCCCCAAGCTCTTCGGCACCGCTGTCACAAAATATGCGCGAATAGCAAACAGGCTCTGCGCAGCAGAATGGCGTGCCCGAAGGAAGAAACCGGACCAACACTGATGCGACGATATGATTCGGTGGCGAACCTGTAACGTCGATATCTCGAACGAGCACATAAGATTTGTTGCTAGGGATGACGCCGCCATAGTGTGTGTTTCAGGACTTCCACAAAGCTGTTGTAGAAATCTTCTGGAACAAACTCAGCACCGGCTGTTGCTGTTCCGGCAGATATGGCACGTTGTTCATGGGCTGCTCTTTCTTCTGGGCTCAGGCTTTGTGAGCCATGACGTAGAAGTTTGTCAAAAGCTCTGTTGGCAAGGTCATGGTTTGGCTCAGCGACTTCAAGTTCGTCACGGCCAATCCTTTCTTCAACCGACTTTTCAGCTTCTTGCTGACGTTCCAACTGGGTGATTTCTTCCTTAAGCTTTTCAGCATCGGCATGAAGTTGGTCAAAATTTGTGTTTTCTTCTGCGGAAAGTTCACCGTTTTCTTCTTGAGCGGTTTTAAGAATCTCGCCAGCCCTTTCAACAAGCTGGGAGGCCGCTTCTCTTTTTCCTTTAATATCGATCCAAGACATTTATCCTCACGATTGATTCACTAGAGATCACACTGCTCGGATCGCAACAGCGCCAAAGCAGCAAGTGCTTATGAATATGTAGCCGTGGGGATTCAGAATTCGCCTTGAATTGGTGGGCTGGGCGGCGAGAATTGGGTTGGGAGGTGGGCGTGAAGGATTCAACGCAAAAATGGCTTAAGGTTGCTTTCGTAACGACCGTTGTTGTCGGGCTTGCGTGCCTGTGGTTCATACCTGACATGATCAAGGAACGACGGCGAGCGGAGTTTCGCAAGGAGCACCGAGCGATCACCCACAATCTCAGCCGCATCGTCATTGGCTTGAAGATGTACCACGAGAAATTCGGGAGTCTTCCCTACGACGCCAGAGGACCAGACTACGCCCTGTATGGACTTCGAGAATTCGTGGAACCGGCAAACTTTGATGACCCAAGAAACGAAGAGAGCGTGGCATATTGGGATCAACGAGAACAACGAATCCGCAACAATTCCGTCCTCTATTGCAATACGCCCGACACGCAGATTCACGGCAACAAGGTTGTCTTGATTCTAAAGCCGCAAAATGGTGTTGCGTGGTATGCCTTACTTGGCTACGGCGGCTATGTTTCGTGGATCGACGAGAAGAAAGCGGAGGCTCGATTTCTTGGTTCATATTGGACGGATAACGGTTTGTATTTAAAAGACGAGCAGATTCTAAACGAATGGGAAATGACGCATTCATCTGATGACGGCAACGGGACATATCATGGCAACCCAGACAACCGAATCATTTCGTGTGAAAGTGGACGACTGCATATGAGGTTTC
>CAUZVF010000455.1:0-5541 GCA_963582955.1 Planctomycetota bacterium | reverse complement strand
ACGCGGCCGCGATGCGGGCGTAGCGTCGGCCGATCCCGCCCAAGCCAACGATTCCGGCCGTACGGCCGTTGACGTCCATTGGTCCGAAAGGATTCCAAACATGGTCTTTTTGATCTTGCTGAAACGTCTTCAACCCACGCGCGACGGCCAGCGTCAATGCCCAGGCGGTTTCGACGACCGGTGCGGCATGCAGTCCACTGGCGTTGCTAACAAGCAGTCCGCGTTCAACGACTTCCGGCGTCAAGATCGCGTCGAGCCCCGCCGACGTCGTCTGAATCCACTTCAGATTGGGCGCGGATACGAAAATTTCCGGCGAATGATACCCGAAGAAAACCTCGGCGTCAGCCATTTCTTTGACAAGTTCGTCCTCGGATGGCGCGACAACCGTGTCGCCACTTGCGGAATCAACCATCATCGCAATGTGTTCGTCTTCAAAGCCGATTGGATCGGAGATTATGATTTTCATGATGTGCTTCCATTACAATTTGGCGGATGTCGTACTTAATTCTTGAACACTAATCCGCGCTAATTTTCGCTAATCAAATTAGTGTCGATTAGCGAAGATTAGTGTTCCTCGTTTTGAATTGGAATGAAACTACACGGCACGATGCGGGATCTTGTTTGGAAAACCATCGTATTGTGAAAAACTGATTGGTCCCCTTCGGCTTGGCGTCGAACTTGGCTGCTGGTAGCGTGAAGAGCAACTATGCCACGTTTTGCAATCATTTATTGGATGTGGATCAATCTGTTCGTGCTCGCGTTGTCGGCGGATGCCCGTGCGAATGATCAATCCGAAGTGCGATACAATCGCGATGTACGTCCGATTCTGACCGACAAATGCTTTCGCTGTCATGGCCCCGACTCGGCTGCTCGAAGAGCTGATTTACGTCTCGACAACAGACAGGCCGCGACGGCGGATCGGGACGGACATCGCGTCATCGAACCGGGGCAGCCGGCAAAGAGCGAACTGATCCGCCGAATCATGTCGAGCGATCGCGACGAGCGAATGCCGCCGCGCGATTCCGGCCTCGTGCTGAGTCGGGAAGAAGTCGAGACACTTCGCCGATGGATACAGAACGGAGCCGAGTATCAGCCGCATTGGTCGTTTACTCCGCCGCGTCGTTCGCCGCCGCCCAAAGTGCGGGACAACGGTTGGCCCAGAAACTCGATCGACCGGTTTGTGCTGTCGCGACTCGAGCGGGAAGGACTGGCGCCATCCGCCGAAGCCGACACGGCGACTCTGATCCGCCGTGTCACGCTCGATATCACCGGATTGCCGCCGACGCTGGCAGAGGTCAACGAGTTCGAACGCGACTCAATCCGCAATCCGCAAATTGCGTATCTCCACTTGGTCGATCGTCTGCTCGCCTCGCCGCGATATGGAGAACGGATGGCGCTGGGCTGGATGGATGCCGCACGTTACGCCGACACGAACGGTTACTTTACCGACAACGACCGAACGATGTGGTTGTGGCGAGATTGGGTCATCAGTGCGTTCAACGAAAACATGCCGTTCAACCGGTTTACGATCGAACAACTGGCGGGTGACTTGCTGCCGGATTCTTCCGTCAGTCAAAAGATTGCGACGGGATTTAACCGAAATCACATGGTCAACAACGAGAGTGGCATTATCGAAGAAGAGTTCCGTGTCGAGTACGTCGTTGACCGGGTCGACACTACCGCGACGGTGTGGATGGGGCTGACGCTACGCTGTGCAAGATGTCATGACCACAAGTTTGACCCGATTTCGCAGAAGGATTTCTATCGCTTCTTTTCGTTCTTCAACAACGTGCCCGAAAGAGGACTCAGCGGAAGCGGCGGTAATTCGGCACCGCTGTTGAAAGTCGCCACGGCCGCGCAGCAATTGCAGCTCGATCAAGCAAGCCGGGCGGTCGCCGATGCGAAACAACGTTTCGTCGTGATCGAGAAACAACTCGCAGTCGCTCAGTCAGCGTGGGAAACGACCGCGGTTGCAGGTTTGCCGAAGGCTCCGGCCGGTGGTCTCGTCGCGTATGACGCACTGGATGACGATGTCGCTCGTGCGCCGAAGACCGGCTCCGTCGAATTTGTTCGTGGGATGCTGGGCAACGCGGCCAAGTTCGCGGGCGACGCGTGTGTCGAGATCGCTGACAGTCCGAATTTCGACCGAAGCGACGCGTTTTCCTTCGGTGCCTGGATTCAGCCGGCCAGTGCAGGCTGCGTCATCTCGAAAACCGACGACGCCAACGACATGCGCGGATTCGATGTGACGCTGCGTAAAGGCAAAGCCGTTGTCAATCTCGTTCATCGCTGGAACAGCGACGCTATTCAGGTTTCGACGGCCTCGTCAATTCCCTCGCGGCAGTGGCAACATTTGATGGTCGCCTACGATGGATCAAGCAACGCGTCCGGCGTGAAAGTTTACATTGATGGCCGGCTGCAACCAGTCGAAATCGGTCAGGACAATCTGACGGGGACGATTCAAAACACTCAGCCATTGCGGATCGGACGCCGACAGGCCAGTGCGTCCTACAACGGACTGATCGACGACGTCCGTCTCTACAACCGACAACTGACAGACAAGGAAGTTTACGGTCTTGCAACCAGCCAGTTGGTTCGAGGGATCGTCACGCGGCCGTCCGCCAAACGCAGTGATTCACAAAAGCGAAAATTGCGAGCTTGGTTCATCGAACATCATGCCGACAAGCGGCTTGCGGCGGCATCGGCCGAACTTGATCGACTCCGTGAACGGCAACGGCAACTTCTGAAGAACGTGCCGACGACGATGGTGATGCAAGAGTCAGAAAAGCCACGACCCGCGTTTCTTCTTGTTCGCGGCCAATACGATCAGCATGGCGAAGAAGTCGCAGCGGCTGTTCCAGGATTTCTCGAAAGCCGGCATCTCGTTCCGCGAAATGAGGCCGCATCCGGCGGATCGAAACGGCAATTCGCGTCAAATCGCCTTGGTTTGGCGAAATGGCTTGTCAGTCCGTCGCATCCGCTCACCGCACGCGTCACGGTCAATCGCCTGTGGCAACAGTTGTTTGGTAGGGGAATCGTGAAGACGGTCGACGACTTTGGCACGCAGGGAGATTGGCCCAGTCATCCGGAACTGCTCGACTGGCTCGCCATCGAACTCGTCGAAAGCGGCTGGGACATCAAACACGTTCTGCGGTTGATTGTCACATCGGCAACGTATCGTCAGGCGTCGAGTTGCTCGCCGCCGCTTCTTCAGCGTGATCGCGAAAACCGTTTGCTGGCCCGCGGGTCACGGTTTCGCATGGACGCGGAAACGCTGCGCGACAATGCGCTGGCCGTCAGCGGATTGCTGGTCGAGAGCCTCGGTGGCCCAAGCGTCAAACCGTATCAGCCAGCGGGTGTGTGGAAAGACGTGACCTACGACAGCAACCTCGGTTATCAGCAAGGCCGTGGCGGATCGCTCTATCGTCGCAGCCTGTACACATTTTGGAAGCGTCAGTCGCCGCCGCCCAACATGCTTGTGTTCGACGCACCCACGCGCGAGACGTGTATCGTTCAGCGATCACGGACCAACACGCCACTGCAAGCGCTGGTTCTGATGAATGATCCGACGTTTGTCGAAGCGTCCCGAAAGCTGGCCGAACGGATGATGACGGAGGCCGCAGACACCGCGTCAAGCAGAATCGTTTTCGCCTTTCGCGCGGCGACGTCCCGACGGCCTGCCACGTCTGAATTGAAGATCCTGCTGGGCATATTTCGTACTCAGCACGACGAGTTTGAGAAAGAACCGAGCGATGCCGTGAAGCTGCTGAGCGTGGGCGAGTCGCCTCGAAACGTTTCGCTCAACACAACGGAACTGGCCGCGTGGACGATTGTGGCAAGTATGATTCTGAGCCTTGACGAGACGATTACGAAACAGTGATGAACGTTGAACTTCCAACGTTGAACTTCCAACTTTGAACTTCCAACTTTGAACTTCCAACGTTGAACGTTGACGAAAGGCGTGAGGCATACGTGTTCAGAAACAACAGCGAATCGGAATTTGACCTGATGAACGTGTCCCACTTCGACGTTCGACGTTCGGCGTTGGAAGTTCGACGTTCGCAAACGCGTCGCCAATTCTTAAGCCACACATCAACCGGCATCGGCACTTTCGCTCTCGCGTCCTTGCTGAACTCTGAGTTACAAGCCGGCCCGGCTCACTTTGCTCCGCGCGCCAAGCGGGTCATCTACCTATTCATGCACGGCGGTCCGTCGCAGATGGACTTGTTTGATTACAAGCCAATGTTGAATCAGCGGCGCGGAACGCAACTGCCGGATTCGATCCGCATGAATCAGCGATTAACGGGGATGACGGCCAATCAAAAGTCGCTTCCAATTGCGTCATCGGTTTTTCGGTTCGCGCGACACAACCAGTCGGGACCGTGGATCAGTGAATTGCTGCCCAATTTGGCTTCCGTCGCGGACGAACTCTGCTTTATCAAGTCGATGCACACCGAAGCCATCAATCACGATCCGGCGGTGACATACCTGCAAACCGGGCACCAGCAACCAGGACGTCCCAGCATGGGTGCCTGGCTCAGCTATGGACTAGGCAATGAGAACGAAAACCTGCCGGCCTTTACGGTCTTGATTTCACGAGGGAGTGCCGACCGTCCGGATGATCCGCTCCATACACGACTGTGGGGTTCGGCATTCCTGCCGTCCAATCACCAGGGCGTCACCTTCCGATCGACGGGCGATCCTGTGCTCTATCTTTCCAATCCACCAGGCATCAATGCCGCGACGCGCCGTCGCATGCTCGACGGACTCAAACAGCTCAACCGGAAACAGTCCGAGTCGACCGGCGATCCGGAAATTGAAACGCGGATCGCGCAGTTCGAATTGGCTCATCGCATGCAGATGTCCGTGCCCGAACTGACTGATCTTAGTAACGAGTCGCAACACACATTCAACATGTACGGCGTCGATTCGCGCCGGCCTGGAACGTTTGCCGCGAATTGTTTGCAGGCCCGGCGGATGGCGGAGCGCGGCGTGCGGTGTATTCAGCTTTATCATCGCGGCTGGGACCAGCATTACAACTTACCCAGCGACCTGCGCCTGCAATGCCGCGACGTCGATCGGCCGTGTGCCGCACTGATTCTTGATCTCAAACAGCGAGGCCTGCTCGACGACACGTTGATCGTTTGGGGCGGCGAGTTTGGCCGCACGATTTACAGCCAAGGCAAGCTGGAAACAAATAACTACGGCCGAGACCACCACGGCCGCTGCTTTACCATGTGGCTGGCAGGCGGCGGGATCAAACCGGGCATCACGCACGGCGGAACGGACGACTTCTCGTACAACGTCGCACACGATCCCGTGCATGTCCACGACCTGAACGCCACGATCCTGCACTGCCTGGGCATCGACCACAAACAATTGACCTTCAAATTCAAAGGCCGCCAATATCGCCTAACCGACGTTCATGGACACGTCGTCCATGATGTGCTGGCCTGATCGTTGTGACCGTCAATGTTCACAGAGCGGCGGTGCCGCTACCAACGTCGCTTTTCGCTCCGCGAAAAGGCGTTCTTTCGCAGA
>CAUZVF010000454.1:0-5544 GCA_963582955.1 Planctomycetota bacterium | reverse complement strand
CAATTGCTAATTCGCCTCTTCGAACCCAGAGATGCGTCAACAGAAATCACGAGGGAGCAAGCCAATTCCATCGCTAACGGATCATCCCAATTTGTTTGATACGTACACTGCGGCAAATCACGTCTACGACGAGATGCTGAGCGAACCGGGGATGCTGCGCCCGCATTGGAATGACGTCATCGACGGTTTTAGTGCAATTGGAGCGGACGAGGTTGCCCAACGCTCACACCAAGCACAAATGCGAGTGCTGGAAAGCGGAGTTACCTATAACGTCTATGGTTCGCCCGGCGACAAACTGCGGCCCTGGGAAATCGACCTTGTTCCGTTGGTCATCGCCGCTTCGGAATGGTCACGTTTGTCAGACTCACTCACACAGCGTGCGCGGCTGTTGAATTTGATCCTGGCGGATACTTATGGCCCGCAAGAACTCGTGCAGCGCGGGCTGTTGCCGCCTGAACTGCTATTCGCCCATCCGGGATTCTTGCGGCCATTCCATGGGCTACCCGTTTCGGAAAGCGGACACCTGAATCTTTACGGTGTCGAGTTGGCACGGTCGGCGAATGGTGAGTGGTGGGCCATGGCCGACCGGACGTCTTCCGTTCTTGGCTCGGGCTATGCCTTGGAAAACCGGCTCGTCGTCTCGCGAATGCTGCCCGACTTGATTCATCGATGCCAAGTTCAAAGGCTGGCGCCGTTTTTCATGAAACTCCAAGAAACTTTGAACGGCTTGGCACGCCGAAACCGCCATAATCCGCGAATCATGATCCTCAGCCGAGGTCCATCGAATCCGTACTATTTCGAAGACGTCTATCTGGCCCGTTATCTTGGTTACACTCTTGTTGAAGGTGCCGATCTGACCGTCCGCAACAATACGGTTTCATTAAAGACGCTTGGCGGGTTGCTGCCGGTCGACGTCATTCTGCGGCGCGGCTACGAGTCCGAATGCGATCCGCTGGAACTTGGCGGCGATTCCCGCTTCGGTGTTCCCGGACTGATTCAGGCTGTCCGGTCGAACAACGTTGCGATCGCCAATTCGCTAGGCTGTGACCTGATCGAGTCGCCCGTGTTCATGGCTTTCCTGCCGGGCTTGTGCCGCGAATTGCTGGGTGAAGAATTGAAGCTCGCGTCGATCGCAACGTGGTGGTGCGGGGACGAAGCGCCCAGAAAGTATGTGCTCGAACATCTTACCGATTTGGCGATCAAGCCGGCCTTTCGGCATAGCGGGCAGAACGAGATCATCGCCGGGCAACTGAGCAAAGCGGAAATCGGCGAATTGGCGCGGCAGATTGAAGCAACTCCTCGCGAATTCGTGGCACAAGAAACCGTCGCCCGTTCCGCGGCTCCGATTTGGAAAAACGGATCGGTTGAAGCGGGCCATGTGGCGTTGCGGACGTTTCTCACCGCCGACGGTGATTCGTTTTCGGTCATGCCGGGAGCATTGGTGCGAGTCGCCTCGTCGGCCCGGCCGCTGCAACTTTCGATTTCGGCCGGAGAATGCAGCAAGGATGCGTGGGTGCTCTCGGACGAACCCATCGGCAATGTCACTCTGTTGCGCCCAACCGGCCAACCAACTACTTTGCGACGTGGCGGCGCGGAACTTCCCAGCCGAGTCGCGGACGATCTATTTTGGTTGGGACGGCACACTGAACGCGCCGATGCGAAAGCACGTCTGCTGCGTTCGGTGATCGACCGCCTGACCAGTGAATCAACGACTAAGAATGTTCCAGAAATTCCGGTGCTGCTGCGTTTTTTAGCTCAGCAAGGGCAGATCACGCCAGGATTCGCGATCGAGGACATCGATGCACTGCTGGCGACAATCGAGATATCGTTGCCGGCCGCCGTCTTTAATGGCAACGAACCGACAAGCCTGCGGAGCACTGTCGTCGAAATCCATCGGTTATCGTCGGTCGTGCGCGATCGCATTTCAACAGACAACTGGCACATCGTCAGCCGAATTGAACAGGATTTTCGGCCACTCCATCCCGATCATCCGGCAACGCTGACGGAAACGCTCGAGTCACTCGACAAATTGATCATTGACTTGATCGCCTGCACGGGCCTGACGTCCGAGGGAATGACGCGAAGTTCTGCCTGGCGTTTTCTGGATCTCGGCCGACGCGTCGAAAGCACCTTGCAAACGAGCAATCTGGTCGGCAGCACGCTTGGCCGATTCTCGGAAAACGAGTCGGCGATCCTGCAGGCCATCCTTGACGTGCGTGACAGTAAAATGACTTACCGGTCACGTTATTTGGCGAGCATCAACACGACTGCGGTGCTCGATCTGATTCTGACGGACGAAACAAATCCGCGTTCGCTCGCTTGGCAATTGGCGGCGATCGCGAAACATGTCGAGGAATTACCTGACGATTCCAATGACGCCGTCATCAGCCCCGTTCGCCGGACGGCAACGTCGGCCCTACACCGAATCCGCATGGCCGAACCGGATCAACTGGGTCGTTGGTCCGGAACGGGACATCGTGAGAATCTTGACAGTCTGCTTCACGCCATCGTGCAGGAAATCAAACAGTTTGCGGACGAACTGAGCCGTAACTATTTGATTCATGTTGGCATCCCCCGGCAATTTACCGAAAGTATGTCTCGCGAGCAGAGCGAGACTGGCAGTATCTGATCATCCGCCTAGCCCGGATTATTCACGAAACAACGCAAATATGATGCAAAGCTTGTGGCCAAAAGGAGTTGCGACTATTTTACCCAAAACACCGCGCAAAATCGGAGTTGATCGTAACCCAAAGCGTCAGCGAGGAAACATGTTGAATTCCTCGCTTACGCTTCGGGTTACGAATAATTCGGGCTAGCGCGGTCGAAGGCCATAACCAAAGTCGCCTTTCGCTCCGCGAAAGTAGCGCCACTTTCGCGGAGCGAAAGGCGACACCAAAGATACGTGCATCCTGCGCGCGTGACTCTATGAAAGACTCTAATTCTGACAGTCCCGCTCGGCTCGCGGGACCTACTTCGCGTTTTGATATCGACAGCCGCCAGGAACCGGCAACATGAAATACTCGGTCAATCACACGACGACCTACATGTATTCCGAATCGGTCTCGGTATGCCACAACGAGGCTTACCTGACTCCCCGGAACTTTCGCAACCAGTCGTGTCAAGATCATCGGTTGTTGATCACTCCGATTCCGTCGTCAACCGTCCGCCGTCTCGACTACTTTGGAAACGAAGTCTCGTGCTTTTCATTCAATGTCGGCTATGTTGAATTGAAAGTGAAATCGCTGAGCCACGTCACGCTTGATCCGCTTCAACCTCCAGAATCCACTGTTTCGCCATCGTGGGACGAAATTGTACGGACCCGCCAATTCGACCGCAGCCCGGAAGGACTGGATGCCTACGAATTCGCGTTTGTATCTCCGCGAATTGCGTTGTCAGCATCACTGAGGAATTATGCGGTGCCGTCATTCGGTCCGGGACGTCCCGTCGTCGAAGCGCTGGCCGAACTGACGTCGCGGATCCACAACGACTTTCAATTTGATCCGACAGCGACGACCGTCACAACTCCTGTTGATGAAGTTTTCGAACGCCGCCGAGGAGTGTGTCAGGATTTCGCCCATCTGCAAATCGCCATGTTGCGTTCGCTGGGTTTGCCGGCGAGATACGTCAGCGGGTATTTATTAACGACTCCGCCGCCGGGCGAATCAGGACTAATCGGCGCCGATGCCTCGCATGCATGGCTGTCGGTTTACTGTGGCGAGTTCGGTTGGATTGACGTCGATCCGACCAACAACGTATTCCCAAACACACAACACATCACGGTCGCATGGGGACGGGATTTCAGCGACGTGCCGCCAATCAAAGGCGTCTACACCGGTGGCGGAGACCACACGATCAACGTCGAAGTCGACGTCACACCAGTTAACGACCAACCCGGAACAGGCTAGCCCGGATTATTCACGAAACAACGCAAATATGATGCAAAGCGTGTGGTCAAAAGGAGTTGCGACTATCTTACCCAAAACACCGCGCAAAATCGGAGTTGATCGTAACCCGAAGCGTCAGCGAGGAAACATGTTGAATTCCTCGCTTACGCTTCGGGTTACGAATAATTCGGGCTAGCCCAATGGCACTCACTTTGTCGTCTTTCGCTTCGCGAAAGTAGCGCCGGACGCGCCACTTTCGCGGAGCGAAAGGCGACTATGACCAACCGGCTATGCGAAAGTGAGTACAATTGGGCGCTAGTCCACGATTGCGGCAAGCATCGTACAAACCGGACGCTAGCGCGTTCCGGCTGATTTGCGCGGTGTTTTGGCATGTCAAAACACGTTCTGAGAGCTGATTGCTAACCGATGACCGCTGATCGCTCGCTGTCAAATAATCAACCGCACGCCGCCCAATTCGGCCAAGCCGTACATGAAATGATCGCCGGGCGAGCCGATGAACATGAAGTTCTTGGGGATGTTCCATTCGTCGGAAAGCTGATTGATCAGTTCTGGTCCAAACGTTCCATTCCGGACGACGAATTCGATGTCGATTTCGGGATAGGCTTCGTCGAGGAACTTCAATTCCTGCTCCAACTTTTCAGGGACTTCGGATTCGTCTTTGACGACCAGCACGATCTTCATGCGGTTTGTGTTCTCGTTCTGCCGCACGTAGATCATCGCGTTGTTCAGATTGGCAACGTCGTCTCCACGCGTGAAAAAGACAACCTGTTGCGAGTTGATTTCGTCAATCTTTTCGCGAATGGCGGCCGCCGTTTTGGTCATCGGACGGATCAGTGCGGAAATCGTCGCCCGCACAACGGCCAGACACATCTTCAAAATCGCGATGCGCCCCAACATGATGACAACAATTAGCAGCGCCGGAACGAAGTACTGCAAAAACACTTTCAGGTTCGACAGCCCGTCGCCGCCGGTGGCAACGCCATCATGTCCGCCTTCGATTTCAAATCCTTCTTGAGTCGGGATCTCCAACATTGCTGCGGAACCTGATTCCGTGGTGCTGAACGTCAGCCATTCGCCAGCGTACTCGGCCGTGACACCCGTGCGTTCGGATTGCCCGTTAGTTTTCTCAGCAAGTTCGTCAAGCATTTCATCTTGTTGGGCACTCACCGTCGCCTTTCCACGCGGTCCGTTGATGACGATCATCACGTCCCGTTCAACCCTTTTAGTTTCGTTGTGGTGAAACAGCTTGGCCGGACGTTCCATGACAATGTTGCCGACCAGTCCGGTAACGACCGCCGCCAATGCCAAGAGCACCACCGGCCACGCGGCCCGCGTTGGTCGCGGCAAGCGCGGACGCCGAACTTTCAGCAGGATGCTCCCGACACAAAACAGCGCCATCACGGCCAGAAACGACAGCGTGTAAACGCCCGCCAGAGCTTCCAACTCGCCGCGTGTGATCAACAGCACGGATACCGACAGCACGAAGAAGGCGATAATGATGCGGTGGGTCGTTCCGCGGCGATTCGTTTTGAGCAAGAACTGTGGCAGGCAGCGATCCAGCGTCATGCGATGCACCAGACCGCTGACTCCCACAAAGCTGGTCAGCACGGCACCGCTCAGGACGAGCACTGCATCGATT
>CAUZVF010000453.1:0-5557 GCA_963582955.1 Planctomycetota bacterium | reverse complement strand
CGGAGGTTTCGGAATGTCGACAATCCCGTCGGCTTGCGAAGCGACCGTGTGCGACCAGTTGATCGAGTTTGACACGCTAGAATCTTTTCCCGCCAGAACCAGCACGACATTCTGATTCGCCGATTCACGACTGATCGGATTGCTGATACGCCAGTTATTGGCGACTCCCGTGATTCCCTGCACCGTCGCGATCGCGCTGCGTACTTGTTGTTCGTTGGTTTGGTTGGTTGCGCTGGCATCTTCCCATTGCGCGAGCACTTGTGACACTTTTGCAAGCACGTCATTCGAGCGCGTCGTGCCGGCCAATTTCACGATCACGTCAATCTGGCCGATGCCACCGAACTTCGAAAGATAATCCAGTGCCGCCAACTGACTGCGTGAGTGTTCGAGCGACTTTACGGCTGCGGAAACTGCGCGCGAGTCATCAAGACCGATCAATGTCTTCAGACTGGCAGCGCGGATGTCGTGGTCGGGATCGGTTGCCATTTTCACGACGCGATCACGGGCCGTGCCAATTTTTAGAAGACCGACCGCCAGCACAGCCGCACGCCGCACTTGCGGTTCAGGATCATTCAAAGCCGGCACAATTGACTCAGCGATTCCGTCTGTCTTGAGTCGTGCCAGAGATTCGATTGATGCCGCTCGGACCTCGCCGACCGTCGATTTCACGTTGCGAAGCAAGAGTGACTTTGACTCAACCGCCGGACGCCGGCCAAGTTCGCGCAATGCAAGAGCCAACACCGCTCCGTCTTCTAGATTCTCACTCAAGTCGCGGATTCGATTCTCGTTCGACTTTTCCAGTCTCTTGATCAAGAGTTGCAAAGCGGCCAATCGGTTGTCGGTCGGCAACTGTTTCGAACGAACCATCGTTTCGAGCAATGACTGAACTTCGGTGGCGGGAAACTCTTTCAACGACGTCAGAATCGCACCAAGGCTTTCCGAGTCGGTTTCGTCTTTCAGCCACTTCGCCAAAGTTGCGAGTCGAACGGGTACTTGTTCGCGTTGCATTCGCAACAGCGTTGCCGTCCGGACGGAATCGTGTGATTGTGTGAGTACGCGATCGAGTGCCGATTCAATGGCTTTCGTGCGGTCCCAGACGACGGAATTCGCCGGCCGGGGCGCTGGCCGATAACCCCAGTATGTCCAAGGCGCGGTTTTCTTGGAGATCCGCGTCAAGAGGTCGGCGTACTCGCGGACGTGCGACGAACTTTCTTTCCGTTGTAAGCGTCTGATCAAATCGTCCGCGATGGTTGGATGCGCTTGCCGTGCCATCGCGCGAGTGGCGGCCATTCTCGCTGCGGAACCGTCGGGCTCGTCCAAGAGTTTAAGAACAGCGTCCCAATTGTCGACGCCGCGCAGCAATTGCATGCCCGCATGTGTCAACGCGTTGTCGTTCAGCTTCATCTTCTGTTTGAGCCATCTCGGTCCCGTCGGCCAGCGCAGGCGTCGCAACGCAATCGCGATTTCAAGCTGAATTTGCGGATGCCGGGCGTTGGGAATTGCCGCCAGCCGTGTCGCGATCTTGAAATCTCCGTGGCGCGCATCGAGCCGGTGCTGGACCAAGATCGGATCCGTCAGGTCAGCCAGCGCCCGAATCGCCTGAGCCCGGACACTCGGATCATTGTCTCTTTCGACAATCTCGAACAACTCGTCGACCGCCGTACTCGCAGCAATTCTGGTGAGAATCCAAATTGCATGCAGGCGTCCCAATCGCGACAGTTGTTTCTGTTTGAGCGCCGCTCGCAACGCGGCAAGTCCGGCGTCACCCGTTTTCTGAATAGCCAATTGAGCCTTCAGACGCGCGTGATAGCTTTCCGAGTTGAGTTCGCGCACGGAATCGTGGACACTTGAAATTGATGACGTTTCTCGTTCTCGCGGCGCGTCTTGGATTGCAGTGGGACGGATGCGATAGATTCTCGCGCGGCCACGTTTGGGGCGTTGTCCGTCACACCAATCGGAAACCACCAACGAACCATCATAATCGACGACGACATCTGTCGGTTTGAAACCGTACGGATCAGTTTCGGCTCCGGCCGCAAATTCGTGTTCGGTCATTTTTGCGAAGCTGCTGCCGGATCGTTTGCGTTCGTAGCGCACGACCGAACGTCCCCATTCACAGAAAAATAAATTGCCGCGGTATTGTTCAGGAAACAGTGTTTCCAAATAGCAAACTCCACCGGCCGAGGAACCTCGGCCGAGATCGGCCAACGGCAACATCGCTTCATTCGGACGTTCGTAATACAGATAGGGATACCCGTGGTCCGCGCCGTGAAAACTGTGACAGACTCGAATCATGTAGTCGCCGCCATCGTTTTCGTTGTCGCGGACGAAGACATTCAATTCTTCATCCAGTGCAATGTCGTAAATGTTCCGTAATCCGCCCGCGAAAACGTGCAAGTCGGTTCCATCGGGACGGCAGCGTAGAATCCCTCCCTCTTGAAGAAGAAAACGGTCGCCCTCGGGACGTTTCACGTCGCAACTGTTGTCACCGAGAGCCAGATACAGCCAACCATCGTGCCCCACGACAACTCCGTTGGCACAGTGCAACCGCGAGTTATTCTTTTCCGGAGGCAGACCGAGTCCGCTGAGTAAATCACGGCGTTCGTCAGCGAGGCCATCACCGTCGGTGTCGCGCAGAGTCGTCAGCAACGGGGCGTGCATGACATAGACATTGCCGTCTTGGTAAGCCAATCCCTGGATCGAATTGAAACCCTTGGCATACAGCGTCGATCGGTCGGCATATCCGTCTCCGTCGGTGTCCTCGACCAACCGGACTTCGTCGCGGCGGACAATCTTCACGCCGAGACCTGTCATGTAATCGTAGGCAACGTAGATCGTTCCCAACTTCGGGCCGAGCGAGATCACCGACGGGTATTCCACCAACGGGTCGCACGCAAACAGTGTCGCCTTGAAGCCTGCCGGCACCTTCATCGGCGGAAAACGCTGTTCTGTTTCCGGCCCGATTTTCGACGGCTTGTCAGCGGCAACATGCGTGGCAAAAACAAGAAACACAGCCATCGCGACAAGGCACACGCAGGAAATCCAGACTGCCCGCATCAAACTCTCCTTGTCGTTGTCGAGGAACAAAAGACTATGTTACATCATCGTACTGCCAAATCGAGAGATTTCCCAATCGGATGACCGGATTCGAGCGACGGTTCTGGCGGACGTCCGGTTGTTTGACAGAAAGATCGAATGACAGAAAGATGTGTTTCGGTGTGGTTATGAATTGTTCGATGGGGAGATGATACTCGTGGAGTTAGAACTGACGCTCTTGGGAACCGGTACGCCAACACCATTGGTTCGTCGGGCTGGGTCGAGCTATCTAGTGCGGGCTGATGACGAGTACTTGTTGTTCGATTGTGGGCCATTCTGCATGCGACGGCTTTTGGAATGGGGCGTCGCGGCGACAAAGATCTCGCATCTGTTTTTGACGCATTTGCATTACGACCATTGTGTCGATTTCGGTTACCTCGTTCTGAATCGTTGGGACCAAGGCACTGGGAAGATCCCCGAATTGCAGGTCACCGGACCCGCCCCGACACAGCGTATGACAGAACTCTTGTTCGGCGAGTCTGGAGTCTACGGCCCCGACCTCGCCGGCAGGACTCAACACCCCGGCAGCGAGTTCATTTACGAAAAGCGCGGTGGTACGTTGCCACGTCGACCTCCGGTACCGGTTGTCACCGAAGTTAATCACGGATCACGCGTTGAAACTGATCGATGGAGCGTATCCGTCGCCGAGGTTGTCCATTGTCAGCCGCAATTGACGTGTCTCGCCTATCGTTTGGAAATCGACGGCCGCATCATTGTGTTTGGAGGTGACACGGGACCGACCCCTCGGCTGGTCGATCTGGCTGACGGTGCCGACGTGCTGTTGCACATGTGCCATTTCGTCAATGGAGTTGTGACCGACCCGCGCCTGACGAATTGTTGTTCCGGGCATCTCGACGCGGCGCGAACCGCGAAAGAGGCCGGCGTGCGAACTCTCGTGCTGGTTCACATCACCAAGCAAGTCGAACGGCCCGGCACTCGCGAACGAGTTCTGCACGAAGCGGCCGAAGTCTTCGACGGCAATATCATCTTCGGAGAAGACTTGTTGACCGTGCCGCTGAACCAGTTGAACGTCGAGGAAATTCAGTAATGTCGTCTTCCGACTTTGAATCGGTTTCATGCTATTACTGTGGCGAGGAAGCTTGCACCGATTTCGTTGTCGGCCAAGACGACCTGACAGGCAAACCCGGCAGTTTTCAGTTTGTCACCTGCAATGCGTGCGGCTTGGCCTATCAGAATCCCCGGCTGAACGTCGAACGAATTAAGGATTATTACGACGACGAATATATCTCTCACCGCAAGAAGACCAACTGGGGAATCCTGACTTGGTTTTACAACCGAGGGATGGAGAAGCACGACCGCGAAAAGGATAATCTGGTCAGCCGCTACGTTAACCTGGATTCCGACAGTGAAGTACTCGACGTTGGCTGCGGTGCCGGGACTTTCTTGATCCGCGTGCGTGAACGTTACGGCGCGACGGTCTCGGGAGTCGACTTCAAGGATCTTTCTCATCTTCCAGGTTTCGACCGGCTCGAATTCCATTGTGGCTTGTTCTACGAACAAGATCTTGCCGCCGATCGTTTTGATCTGATAACAATGTGGCATTTCCTGGAACACGACTACGATCCCATCCGCACACTCCAGACGGCGGGAAAGCTGATGAAGTCAGACGGACGATTAGTGATCGAAGTTCCACGACTCGATTGCGTTTCGTTTCGGTTGTTCCGCGAGCGTTGGCCCGGATTGCAGGCACCACAGCACACGGTGTTGTATAACAAAGAAATGTTGCTGAAGTTCGTCGAGAAATCGGGGCTCGAAATCGTCGAATATCTCCCTTACGGCGCATTCCCGCCGTACTTTTACCTGTTTGCCGGAGCCGCCTTCAAATTGCTCAAAGGCAAAGGCCTGAATTTGGGAAAGGCGATTTATCCTTATTTCCTGGGTCAGATTGCACTTAGCCCGTTGTTGCTGTTTCAACGCAAACTGAATCTGGCGATGCAGACGGTGATCTGTAAGAGGCCCTCATGAACGCGGACTCTCAGTTTGCCGGTGATCCAACTTCACCAACACAATTCCGCATGAGACGATGGTTACGGAAAGCGGCCGTGGCGACAGCCGGGACAATTGTGCTGGTTCTCGGTTCGCTGATCATGTTGGCCGTTGCGATTGTCACACTGTTTCAAGCACGCCGGTTCCATGCCGAGGTCATCGCCAAAGCGTTGGGCCGAATCGCGTTGTGGTTGTGCGGCGTCCGCATGGTGATCCACCAAGACCAACCGTACCCGCAGCGGCAGACGATCTTCATCTCGAACCACACGTCGACGTTGGATGTCTTCGTCTTGATTGCTCTCGGGCTGCCGAACGCGCGGTTCTTCATGAGCGGCTTCTTACGGAAGATTCTGCCACTGGGACTGATTGGCTATTTGATCGGAATCTTCTGGACGGCTCCGTACCGGTTTCACGACAAACGGCTGAAGATCTTCCAGCGCGCTGAGCGAATCCT
>CAUZVF010000452.1:0-5559 GCA_963582955.1 Planctomycetota bacterium | reverse complement strand
GAACCAGTCGTGTGTGGCATTCCGGATGAGGTGTTATTCTTGACACACCCCGATGCGGCAACGGAATAGACCGTTTGGGCCGCAGTCTTGAAACATCAAATCCAAACACGGTTGAGTTTGCTAGAATTCGTCGACGCAACGAAGTCCGGATGAAAACGAGCAACCTGGGCCGTGACGACAGTATTTTCTCCGCGGAGTTTCCACGCGTGTCTGATTTACGAAGAGTCTGCATCTGTGGGTGCATTTTGATTGTCGTACTGAGGATCGCCATCGGTTGGCAATTCCTCTATGAAGGCATGTGGAAAATCAATTCCACGTCCACGGCACATCCGTGGTCGGCCGAGGGGTATCTGAAGAATGCTCAAGGGCCGATGCGAGACTTTTTCCGCAACATGACGGGCGATCCCGATGATCTGAATTGGCTCGACCCGAAAAAAGTCGCTCGTAAGTGGGATGTCTGGTTCAGCGTCTTCGTCGGTCATTACAAACTGACGGACGATCAACAAAAGCGGTTACTTGAGAAAATTAACGGACCCACGGCATATTACGCACGCTTGTCCCAGCTTCCGGAAGGAGTCAAAATCGACGGTCCGAATTTGCCGAAGGCCGTTCAGTTCGAGGCGAACCGGAAACGGCTGAGCGTTCCCGCGGATTGGCACATGGTACCCAAAGAACGTGATGCGCTGCTTCGCAAGGTCAAGGTCGAAGAGAATCCCGCGGAAGAAGACAAAGCCAAAAACGATCTGGCCAAAGAGTACCAGAAAGCCGTCAGAGACGTTTACGCGCGACAGTCACGGTTGTGCTTCAAGCAGCAGTTGGACGCGTCGCTGATCGGTGATCCCGACCGCGCCGGTCTGATTCAGGCCCAGCACAAAGGGACGATCGACTATAAACGGAAGGGCGAAATCGACGTCTATCAATCGCAATTGGCGCGATACAAATCCAATCTCGCCAAGGCACAAACGGATTTCCAATTCGAACATTTGAACCGACAGTGGAAGAAGCTGCAGGCGTTGCGGGCCACGGTTGTTGGTCCGGTCAAGGCGCTGGATGCGAAGCTGAAAGAGGAAGCTCTGGCAGTGCTGACCGACGAACAACTGGCGATAGGACCAATGCGGCCGCCATCGACTCGCGTCGATCAGATCAACCAGCAGACGATGTGGGCTCTGGCGATCATCGGCGCGTTATTGATGCTGGGCCTGTTCAGCCGTCTGTCGGCGCTGGCCGGAGCTGCATTGCTGACGATGTTTTATCTCGCGTCGCCGCCGTGGCCGGGAGTTCCTCCAGCACCCGGTCCGGAACACAGTTTTATCGTCAACAAGAATCTGATCGAGGTCTTCGCGTTGCTGGCGATTGCGTCGATACCAACCGGCCGCTGGTTCGGTTTGGACGCCGTTGTCCGCCGGTTCATCTTGCGTCGGAGAACTGATTGACAAAGAATCGTTTAACCGCGAGCCAACGGCGAGCGCGAATTCAAAAGTAGCATGGGCCCCTGGCCCGTGTCGCATCGCGCGTTGACTCTCAACACGGGCCAGGGGCCCATGCTACTTTTGGGTGGTCGAGAGCAACGTCGTTGTCAAGCGTAAATCGGGATACTATAAGCGAGGAGAAACAATGCAACTCACTCCCGAACAAAAACAGATGGGCAAGGACAACTTCAACGAGGCGGTCGGGTTCACTCGACGGTCGTTTTTGAAGGGCGTCGCGACGGCCGGCACCGGGCTCGGTGCGGCTTACTTTGGTTACGAACACCTCAAGGGTGATCCCGTCCGGGTCGGATTCATCGGCACTGGCGACGAAGGCAGCATTCTAATCACGCAGCATCCGCCCGAGTATATGGACATCGTCGCCATCGCGGATCTGCGTCCGACGAATCGCCGCCGTGCGTTTGACGGCGACCGCAACGAACACCGTGTCGGGCTCATGAAAAAACTCGGCGAGCAAAAGTGTCAGCAGATCCAACGATACAACGATCACAAAGATCTGCTAAAGGACCCCAACGTCGAGGCCGTCGTGATTGCCGTGCCGCTGAGCCAGCATGCTCCGCTCGCCATCGAAGCCATGAAGGCCGGCAAGCACGTGCTGACCGAAAAGCTGATGGCCCGCACCATCTCGCAGTGCAAGGAGATGATCAAAACCGCGCAAGAAACGAAACGCTTGCTGGCGGTTGGCCATCAAAGGCATTACAGCGTGCTTTACGACAACGCGAATTACTTGGTGAAGCAGGGATTGTTGGGCGACATCAAGCACATTCGCGCCCAGTGGCACCGCAACAACAGCTTCCCCAAACGCGATAGCTGGCGCAAGGATTTCGGCTCGGCCGGAAAGGCCTATAAAGCCGACAAGGAAAAGATCGAGAAAATCGTTGCCGATTACGGTTACGACACCTTCGAACAACTTGCGAATTGGCGGTTGTACGAGAAGACGGGCGGCGGTTTGATGGCGGAACTGGGCAGCCACCAATTGGACGCCGCCAGCATTTTTCTCGGCAAAGTCAAACCGGTTTCCGTGCAAGGTTATGGCGGACGCAACTTCTACGGCGTCAAGGGAATCGGCTCGCAGGACAAGCAAGACGATCCACGCGAAATTGACGATCACGTTTACGTCACGTTCGAGTTTCCGGGACCGCACTACGAAGAAGATCACAACGATATCGTCGTCGTGACGTACTCGTCGTTGAACACGAATCGCTTGGAACCCTACGGTGAAACCGTGTTCGGCAGCCGAGGGACCATGATCATCAACCAAGAACAGGAATTCCATCTATTTAAAGAAACTGGACCCGACACCGGTGCCGGCGGATTGGAACAGCGGTTGGATGTTATTAGCGGAAAGTCTGGTGGCCCGGTGCTCAATGCAAGTGAAAGCCTCGCTCCATCGACCCAAGCCGCCATCGCCGCCGGTCAGATGGAAAAGATCAGCCGCGGCTACACGGAAGAGATGGAGCATTTCTGCCACTGCATCCGCACCGACAACTTCGGCTCGCCCGCCGACGGCGGCCTGCGTTGCAACGGAGTTATCGCGATGGCCGACGCCATCATGGCATTGACCTCGAACCTCGCCATGAAGCACAAGAAGCGAGTCGTCTTCAAGCCGGAATGGTTCGATCCCGATCGGCCGGAGACTCCGGAAGAGGACCCCGATCTGAAGGCTTGAACGAACCCGGCGACGGTCTGAGACCCCACCGACCCCGCGTCGGTGGAAAAATGACTTGAGAGCTACCCGATTCGCGTAGCACTTGAGTCACAATTCCACCGACGCGGGGTCGGTGGGGATTAAGTCAACAAACTGCAAGCCCGGTGGGGTTGCTCTTTACCACCGTGCGGAGCTATCGTCCCGTCGCGCGGATTGTGTGATTGGAATCGTCGATCCTGACTTTGGACCTCAAGAGATGGGACGCTGGCCGGATAACACCCGATCGACGGTGACGACGTTTCTGCTAATGTTTGTCTTACTTCCTTTGCTGATGTATCTGGCATGGTGGTTCGTAAAACGATAGATCTTCTTCCTTCAACGATTGAAAACTGATTGCTAATAGCGGATTGCTGACTGCTAACTGGAAAGGACACAAAACGTGGCGAAATCGTCGAAGGCTCCGTTGCTGATCATCTTTGTGACCGTATTCATCGATCTGCTCGGATTTGGAATTGTGTTGCCGTTGCTGCCGCGATACGGAGAACACTTTCACGCGAACGGATGGACGCTGGGCGCTTTGATGGCGGTTTTCTCGGCCATGCAGTTCGTGTTCGCTCCGATTTGGGGACGGATTTCCGACCGCGTCGGGCGCCGGCCGATCCTGATCGTCGGGCTGGGCGGTTCGACGATGTTCTATGCGTTGTTTGGCTATGCAACGTCTTTAGGTAACGATGGTATGCTGCTGGGATGGGGCGCACTGACGTGGTTGTTTGTGTCTCGAATTGGAGCCGGCATTGCCGGCGCGACGATCCCAACCGCTCAAGCCTATATCGCCGACAGCACCGGTTCGAAAGAACGAGCCAAAGGCATGGCGCTGATCGGGGCCGCTTTTGGCATCGGTTTCACCTTCGGACCGCTGCTCGGTGCTGCATTCGTTTCCGCGGAAGCCGATGGTCCGCCAAGTGCGGCTCCGGGATATGTCGCCGCGGTACTCTCGGGAATTGCCCTGCTTTCGGCCATCTTCGTTTTGCCCGAGTCGTTGAAGCCCGGTTCCACTCCTACCGATCATCACTGGTTCGACCTCGGCAGTTTTCGGCGCGCGCTCACGAAGCCGGCGATCCGAGCGATTCTGTTGACAATGTTTTTGACAACGTTCGCATTCTCGCAGTTCGAGTCGACGCTGTCGCTGCTCACCAAGGCACTCGGACTGGCTCCCCGCTACAACTTTTATGTGTTTGCGTATGTGGGATTTGTTCTCACGTTGGCACAGGGAATCCTCGTCCGCCGTCTTGTCCCGCGGCTTGGCGAATTCAAGATGGCTCTGGCAGGGACAATCCTGATGGTCGTCGGGCTGTTGCTGATCGGCCAAACGAGCGATTCAAATTCGCGGGCATTGTTGTATGCCGTTCTGCCCATCTGTGTCGTGGGATTCTCAGCACTGACTCCATCGTTGTTGGCGATGCTGTCGCTGAGAACCGATGAAACAGAACAAGGTGGAGTCTTGGGTCTGGGCCAAAGCATGTCCGCGCTGGCACGCATTCTGGGACCGATGGTTGGCATCCCTCTGTTCAAGCACACGATGCATCTTGCCTACTGGGAAGCAGCGGGAGTCATGGGGATCGGAGTTCTGCTGGTCCTGGGCCTGCGACCGAAGGCCGCTGACGATTCAGCGTCGACGGCTGAAGAAAACCCGCCGGCAACTTGAAGGCACCTCCTTTTCGGAACCAATCGCCACGCCGCCACGTCTACTTGGTGAGCATTCAATTCTACATGGCGTCCCAAAGATGCAGTCTTGGTTACGAATCCGATTGGTGTTGTGCAGCCTCTTTGTCTGCACGATTGCGATGGATGAGATCACCCTCTCATCGACCTGTTCAGCAGCGGAATCATACGATTCCAAGCGGGCAACCGATGATGCAATTGCGTTGCCTCTTTCGCCGCGAGCTAAATTCTATTTGTTCAGAATTAATCAAAATCACTCGGGCGCGGAGTTTCATTTGTTTCAAAAACATCCCGCCGGAATCGCTATGGAACACTCCGTGAAGGCAATCGTCGGACAGTTCTTAAATGGTGTACGTCGTGTTTGTGTGTTGGACCGCAAATCAGGGAATTTCGTTGAACTCGATGCGATCTACGAGACGGATGTTATTCTCGTCGACGTTGACACGCAGCCACCGATCGATCTGAAAGACCACGTGGACCTCCAACTGGTGGGCAGAAATCGGATGCAGGGCAACGTGCTACTTTTGACGGCAACCAATCGGCTCGTCGTTCGCAATCAGCTAGTGGACAACGCGGGAATAACGAGTGCCCGAAAGATTGCAGAAGCTGAAAATCAAAAACTGACAAACTTAATTATTCCACCGGGAACAACTCGAACTCGATTGGAAACAGACTTATGGGACGGTCTCGACTTATTTTTGC
>CAUZVF010000451.1:0-5564 GCA_963582955.1 Planctomycetota bacterium | reverse complement strand
AGGCCATCCCCAACTTGCCGCTCATGCCTTTCTCGGGAGCTTCACCGCCCAAAGCACGTGCGATTATCGTGGCGTCATGGTCAAGCATTCCGATATATGTTCCCTCGTACGTACCGGGGGCTCCCATCGCATCGGAAAATAGTTTTCCGCCGATGACGACTTTCCAACCTTGTGCTTCGGCGCCTTCAATGATGGCTTGGATATTTTTTTCCGAAACGCTGGTCTCGACGAAAATGGCTCCAACTTTCCGCTCAACAATGAATTTGACCAGTCTTTCAATGTCGGCCAAACCAGCCTCGGAATCCGTCGTCAGACCCTGGACTGACCGGATTTCAATTCCGTACACCCGCGAAAAGTAGCCGAATGCATCGTGAGCCGTGACAAGCACGCGCTGCTCGTCGGGAATCGTGGCAATCACTTTCTTGGCGTAGTCATTCAGTTCCGTCAGCTTCTTCCGATACGATTCGGCGTTTGAGTTGTACATTTCGGCGTTGGCGGGATCAAACTTCGACAGTGACTTGGCAACGCCAGCGACACATTGGCTCCATGCCGATACGTCCATCCAAATATGCGGATCGGGATGTCCTTCGAATTCGGGCGGCTCGCGCAAGTACGATTGTTCGATCACGTCCGTGACGGCATGGACCACGATTTCCTGGTTTCCCGCCTGTTTGAAGGCGTCCGTCATTTTTCCTTCCAGCAACAAGCCGGAATAGAAAATGACGTCCGCTTCCAGCAGTTTCGTGACGTCGTTGCGGGTTGGCTTATAGAGATGTGGATCGACGCCCTCACCCATAATGCCCGAAACGTTCGCCTTGTCTCCGGCAACTTGAGTGACGATGTCCGTCACCATCGCACAGGTCGTTACGATTTGATACGGATAACTGATCGGCGTAACCTTTTCGTCGGTCGGCGAAGCCGATTCGTTGGAATCGGCGGTTGACGACGCTTCGCCGCACCCGGATACTCCGGTAAGAAGCATCAAGACGATTGAAAACAGTGCTGAATTCAGTGATAGTCGTGTCATTGGTCGATTCTTTTCGTGTTGGCCCGGAGAGTTTTGATTCGTAGCGGCCAAATTTTTTGATTAGTCAAAAAATAGTCGATCTCCCTGATTTCCACAAGTCTGATCGAAAAATGGCAACCGAACCCGAACCGTTGGCGACTTATGAATTCGATCGGGACAATCCCGGCACGGCATTGGAGTTTCTGAAACGGACGCGATTCGAGTTGCGAATGCTGCGAAGAGTACGAGTTTGGACCGATCGCGTCCAAGTGTTTGACGTCAACGGCGACTATTTCGAGATTTGCGGCCTCGGTTACCCAGACGAACAAGTGGTCGCCGTCTTGGAAAACATCAATACGGCATTCAAACGCGAACTGATCCACGATCCCATCGACAAGCCCTACAAGGAATTCCTGACGGGCCGCCGCTATCCCTGGGCTGCGGACCGAGTGATGTGAGCAGCGACTGAAATTTGTTGGTGAGCAGCCTGATTGGCCAATTGTCTCTCAAGAATTGATGTGATTAGAGTCACAAGTATTTGACGATCTGCTCGGCGTGGAACAGTAGCCAAGCGGGCTCGGTGTAAACGGCGTGGCCGGCGAGATGTTGGGTGATGTTTCCGGATTGAGGTCCGTAATCGACCAACAGAGTCGTGCCTTCATTCGGGACACGCATCCCGAGTTTCAGCCGGCCGTACAAGTCTCGAACGCGCAGCCCAGGCTGCAAGAGTTTGTTAAGCCGACGATCGGCGAGCCAACCGCGCCGCGCCAGGATTCCCGGCGCGACGTTGGTGCCCGCGATCCCGATTTGCTGGATGCAATCGCCGTTTGCCGCGTTCAAGAAATCCTCGGCTGTTGGTGGAAACCGAGCCAGATATTCCGGCTGACCATCGATGGGACGGTGATTGACAAAATTCACGAGTCCCGCGAACGCGTCGGAATTCCATCCGTATCGAATCGGTGTCCCAAAAGTGACAAAGTCGCATTTCGTGCTTGACAGCGGACCGTCCGAGGATCTGAGCCGCTGCCACACGCGTTCCCAAACGGGCACGTCGATCGTCCGCGTGATCGGACTGCGAAAATACGAGCGGGCCGCGTTGAAGAATGTGTCGATGGAATCCGCATCACCACGCAACAGATTGGTCAACAGAGCGAACACGTTGCCGGCATGGCTGTGTCCCCACAGCATGATGCGTTTGGGGTTTGGCAGACCGTCAAGCTCATCCAACAATCGGACGGCTGCGTCGGCGCGTCCCAGATGATGATTCTCGCTCGTCCAATTAAACATCCGCACGTCGATGTGGGGCACAGCATCGCGATTGATCGAATCTTCAATAAGGCACCGGAAACGTTCGGTATAGTTGCCGGACTCGCCAACAGCCGCGTCGATCCATTTCTTGCTGATTTCCCGCAGCGTGTTGGCGATTCCGGGCACAAAACGCGACATTCCCGCCCACCAGCCAGCCGCATCACCGCCCACGAATGTCCCGTGGACCAAGTAGATCGCCGAGACGCCAGCGTTTCGGTATTGGTCACCCACAACCTGCATTCGGCGGCGAAAGTCCTCCGATCCGACGGCTGGACCGGGTTCGCCCGCGATCAAATGAAACGGAGTTGCCGGCCGCGCATTGGAATAGGCCTGATGTCGGAACCGATTCGCCTGCGGCATGGCCAGCTTTCTGAGAACGTGTTTGAATTTCGTTCAATCGCTCTTCGTCGTCTGTAAGTTAGGCTCTGTCTCTTTACTCAGACGTGGTTCACCGACGCAGCGTGCGTGCCAAGTAAAAACTGTGTCCACTACAAGACTACTCGCCAACACTTCGCGGTCTCTTCATGTTCATGTTGCGCTCGGCAATAGAAACACTGTTAGCGATCGTGCTCCGTGAGCGCCGATGACGAGAGATTGCTCGATATCGGCAGTCTTGGATGGGCCGGAAATGAACGTGCCGAAACCAGGTTCGGCAAAACTTAGTTGTTCGTAGGCTTGATGCATGTTGTCAACAATCCGCGCGGTCGGAACAACCAAAGCAATGTGCTGAGCAATGAAATAGAGTACGCGATGTTTCAGGTTCTGATCAGTGACCCAGATCGCCGCGTTTTCAGCGACACCAAATTGGCCGGCAAAGATCGCGAAGTCAATATCGTCGCATTCGTGAGGATCGTCGATCGCGTTCAGATCGACGTTGGAATCGCCAACTCCGTCGATCAGTGAACATATTCTTGTGGCTTCCGTGTAGGCCGGAATCTGTGTCAATTGCACATTGATGTCCGCCGGATCATTGGCAAAGACGCATTGGCCGCCGACAGATTCCAGCATTGTCGCGAACTGTTCGGGCAAGTTGTCGTACGTAATCCAGTCTTGGCCGAGATTGGGCAATTCCCGGCCGTCCAATTTGTGTTGCCGGATTGCGCTCAGGATGTGGTGCTTACTTTCCATCCATATTGATCCGTTTGTGGCGTTTGTAGAGCTCCCGGAAGCTGTGTTTCGGGAATAGCGGCAACTCTCGCTGCTTGCCCCAGTCGTTCAAACGATTGTAGAGCAGAAAACGCGGCATCAACGGAACCAGGCAACGCGCCAGTTTGCCGGCCAAGTTGTACAACCATCTTCTCTTCAAAACGATGCTGGCCAGCTTAATCGGGAGTCGCTTTGAGAGTGGCAGACATCCTTTCAAAGCGATTTCGCGCCGCCAAGTTAGCAACTGATGGTGCAAATCAATCTTAACCGGACACACATCGGTACACGACCCGCATAGGCTGCATGCGAACGGCAAACTGTGATACTTTTTGGGGTCTTGGATCGGATTGAGAATTGAACCGATGGGACCGGGAATGGTCGCTTCGTAACTGTGTCCTCCGCTGCGGCGATAGACAGGGCATGTATTCATGCAGGCCCCGCAACGGATGCAGTTCAATGAATTGCGGAAATCGTCGTTTCCCAGAATGTCGCTGCGGCCGTTATCGAGCAGCACGATGTGCAATTCAGCGCCCGGTTTGGGGCCGTGGAAGTGAGAACTATAAGTCGTGATGGGCTGGCCCGTCGCCGATCTCGCCAGGAGTCGCAGAAAGACTCCCAGATGTTCGGCCCGAGGGATCAACTTCTCGATACCCATGCAAGCGATGTGGAGATTGGGCAACGAGGTCCCCAGGTCGGCATTCCCCTCGTTGGTGCAGACGACGATTCCCCCAGTTTCCGCGATGGCGAAGTTGACTCCCGTGATTCCCGCGTCCGCGTTCATGAATTTCTCACGCAGGTGCTGACGAGCGGCCTCGGTCAGGTACTTCGCATCGTTGGCTCCTTTTTCGGTGCCGAGATGCTCATGAAACAGTTCTCCCACTTCTTCCTTTTTGATGTGGATCGCCGGTAGCACGATGTGGCTTGGGTGTTCGTTGCGGAGTTGTACGATTCGTTCGCCGAGGTCGGTATCGACGACGTCGATATTGTTCCGCTCGAGGAACGGATTCAGGTGACACTCTTCGGTCAGCATCGATTTGCTTTTCACAACGTGTTTGACGTCATGCTGTTTCAGAATGCCAAGGACGATATCGTTGTGCTCGGCGGGATTTCTGGCCCAATGCACGTGTGCGCCAAGCCGTATGGCGTTTTCTTCGAATTGTTCCAACAGGTCGGCGAGATGTGCGACAGTGTAGGCTTTGACCGCGGCGGCGGTTTCGCGGAGCGTTTCCCATTCCGGCAGCGCGTGAACTACCTTGTCTCGTTTCTCGCGGACAAACCACAACGCCTGATCGTGCCAATGTGCTCGTTCGGCGTTGGCGACAAACTCAGCGGCTTTGACGGCGTGGTTCATGGATCGGTTTGACGGGAAACATTCTGCTCTGAACAGTCAAATCTTGAGAATCACACAGTAGAGATGGCGGGTCAAAACGGCAATTCGTGACCGGAATGAGGGTCTCTACGACCCCGAATGAAAGACCGGCGTTTCGCCCGGCACGGGTGAATTCGTGAACGAGCCGCGGCCGAGCACGGATTGGCGGCCTCCATTCTTGTCGACGAGCGCTTGTTGGTCGGCTTTCGCGCGTGCATCGACGGCTTCCGGGTCGACGATTTCTCGCAGTTTTCGTTCGCAATTCTTCAGCACATCCTGGTGTTCGGGACTTTCCGCCAGATCGGTGGTTTCCAGCGGATCGGCGTCGAGGTCAAATAGTTGCGGCGGCGCACCGACGTAATGTACATATTTGACCTGTCCGTCCCGCAGCATATACCAGGCTCCGGTCGAACCGACGGCGTGGTACTCACTGAATGCCACTCGGTCACAGCGTTCGCCTTGGGCAATCGGCCAGAGTGACGTGCCAGGGAGTTCGCGTTCTTCGTCGGTTTGTTCAACGCCGACGCAATCCAGGATCGTCTGATAACAGTCGACCAACGAGACAGCATCGTTGCGGACCTCACCTTGTGGAACGTCGGGGCCGGCCATGATGAACGGGATGCCGGCCGATTCCTCGTACATCGTGAATTTGCCCCACAAGCCGCGGCGTCCCAGACTTTCACCGTGATCGCTGGTGTAGATGATACGAGTGTTCTCAGCAAAACCGGTTTCTTC
>CAUZVF010000450.1:0-5564 GCA_963582955.1 Planctomycetota bacterium | reverse complement strand
ATTCCGTAACACGTGCACTCTGCTTAGGAACGGCGCGGAAATTAAACCGGAATCTATCCAACGTCCGGGGTCAGGTGTCCAGAATTCAATTTTCGCAATCCCGCTTTTCCCAGTCGGAGTCGACCGCTAAGCGAAAATTGAATTCTGGACACCTGACGCCAAGAATATTGGTTTTATTTCCGTCCCGTTCCTTAGCCGCGGAGCGGCGGAAGCGAGTAGCCTGGGGCGTGAGCCCCAGGGAACGCATTGGTTCAGCGAATCCAGCCCCGGCGGGGCGACAGCAATCTGGTACAACCTGTTTGTGCCGCCCCTTCGGGAAACGCCGTGACGGATGTTTTCCTTGGAAAATCGTGGGATTTGATGGTAGCCGGAGTCGCAAGACTTCGGGTGCACCACGGTCAAGGCCCGAATTCTTGCGAATCCGGCTACTAGAATCCGTCACGGCGTTGCCCTTCGGTGCTCTCGAACAAATAATTGGCCTACCCTCCTGGGGCTTACGTCCCAGGCTATTCGCTGTCGTCCCTCAGGGACTTTCCAACTCGCTTGTGGGTCGGGTGCGTTTGGACGGTGTAAGACGAGGCTTCCAAAGCAGCCAAGTTTCAGTCCACCGGTCAGTTGACGTTAACAGAATTCGTGAGCCTTCTGGGAACAGCCCGAATTCTTGCGAATCCGGCTACGAATCTCGTCGATCGAACATTGGATTGATTCTCTTACTGCTACTCACCCTGCTAACTTCCGTTTCCGGTTGTAATTGGCATTTGAAGCCGGGCGGAATTCTGAGTCGGCGCGACGAGGGACAAAAGGCCGCGAAGTTGCCGAATGCTCCGCCCGCGCGCGACGCGATTCGGTTGGAAGCTGTCTTTATCGAACGGCCGATCCGGGATCCGTTACTTGGAAATGCCTTGTGGCGGGAAGTTGATCAAGTGGGCACGATGCCGCCGGATGTCCTCGCGTCAATTCAGTCCGCCGGTTTTCGCGTCGGCCATGTCGGGTCGACTCCGCCCGCCGCACTGCAGACGTTGATGGGCTACGCGACCGACATCGAAGATCATCTGTGGTCTGGTAACACGAACACTAAAATGAACACCCAGCAATTCACACTTCGATCGGGATCCGAGAGCGAAATTCCCACGCACTTGGCACCGTACCAACATTGTGAAGTCGTTTTGGACGATGCGGCCGATGCCCAGCCCGTTGAACTCGGAAATGTGCGCTGCATGCTGCGCGTGCATGCCACGCGTTTGCAGGACGGATGGATTCGTTTGGAATTCCAACCCGAGATCCATCACGACAGCCACCGCCTGCGAGTCACGGCAACCGAGCAGTCCTGGCAAAACCGTACGCGACAACTGATCGAACCAATGTACGACATGCGATTCAGCATCGACCTGTCACTGGGAGAAATGGTGCTGATTACTTCCCGCGCCGACCTGCCCGATTCGTTCGGGCACTTGTTCTTCGTCGGTCCCGACGAGGACGCTCATCTGCAACGCATGCTCGTCGTGCGGCTGACTGACATGCGGAAGGTCGATCCGGTTTACGCGGAATAGATCGACTTGCCCGTCGACAGCAAATCGTCGCAGGCTTGCCCCAGCCGCTCGGCCACTCCGGCTTCGGCCGCCTTCAGCATCGCGCGTGGGTCGTACGCTTTCTTATCGCCGACTTCGCCGTCGATTTTCAAGACGCTGTCGTAATTTTTCATCATGTGGTCGGCAACCGGGCGTGTAAACGCGTATTGCGTGTCGGTATCGATGTTCATTTTGACGACGCCGTATTCAAGCGTCTCTCGAATTTGCGAGAGTTTCGATCCGGAGCCTCCATGAAACACCAAATCAAATTCCGCTGCCTTGCCATGCTTGGACATGACGGCTTCCTGGCCCTGCTTCAGAATATCGGGCCGCAACTGAACAACGCCCGGTTTGTAGCTGCCGTGTACGTTGCCAAACGTCGCGGCGAACATGTAACGCCCCAATCCATGCAGCGTCTCATGCACCTCGAGCATGTCTTGCGGAGTCGTATACAGTTTTTCATTCGGCTGATCACCGTGATCGACGCCGTCCTCTTCGCCGCCGACGACGCCGGCTTCGACTTCAAGGATGATCTCGTTTTCGGCACACAGTTTCAGCAATTCAACGCTCAACCGCATGTTTTCTTTCAACGGCAGTTCCGACGCGTCGAGCATGTGCGATTGGAACAAGTTCGCAATTCCCGCTTCGCGACGGCGGACGGTTTCGGCGATCAGCGGTTTCAGAAACGTGTCGACTTTGTCCGGCTGGCAATGGTCGGTGTGCAACGCGATCAAAACGTCGTGCTTGGCCGCCAAACGATGAGCGGCTTCGGCCAGCACGATCGCTCCGACAACCATGTCACCAACATTCAATCCGGAAGCAAATTTTCCGGCGCCGTGAGAAACTTGGATGATGCCATCGGACTTCTTGTCCGAGAATGCCTTCAAAGCTCCGTTGATTTGCACGATCGATGCCACATTGATTGCCGCATAGGCATAATCACCTTCCTGAGCGGCATCGAGCATCGCGGCGTACTGTGTGGGAGTTGCAATTGGCATTGGCTTGTTGCTGAATCACGAGTTTTCGGAACTTTACCTCTTCGTCGGTAGGGGTCTCAATTTAGGGAGCCGCGGGAGAAAATCCAAGGCGCCGGGTCGCGAATCACGCGGCTGTCGAGGCTGTCGAGGCTGATTTTTCCCGTCCGCCATCTTGTCCGCGTTGGGGGGCCGCAGAGCGAGGATGCGGATGTCGTCAAACTGGATTTCTCCCAGACCGTTCAACTCGAATGTCAAAGTCAGATCGCCCGATTCGAAGACTTCGCGGACCAATTCAAATCTTTCCCAACCGTCGCGAAATTCCTGCTTGCGCCGAGCGGCCGGCTCTCGCGAGTGTCTCCGGCGTGGACGTATTGGTTGCAGCAGTTCAACGGTCTCCTCGGCAACGGGTTGAGTCCAGTGCAGAGCACCCGCGCGGCCGGCGATGCTGTCGACGAGAGTGGCTCCGACGACGCTGCCTTTGATGGGCCTCACAACCCGCGTGCGTCCGCTGATATGCACCAATTGGCCTGCTTCAACGCGAACCGGAGGCGTCACGACTGAAACCAGCTTTTGATCGATGACCGCGGGAATGTCCTCGTTGGCTTCGGGCAACGCGACCAGCCGCAAGGCATAATTTCCGCGTAGTGATGTCAGCGCCAATTCCGCGTTGGCGGTCACACCGTCGACTGGTTGTTGGCCGTGCTGCCATCCTTCCGCGATCATTTCTTGGGGAGTGAGATCCTCGAAATCTCCGGACGGAAGCAAGTTGTCGTCAATGCCGATTGAACTGCGCCCCAGCGCCGCGATCATCCGCCAATGGTCGGGCAACGTTTGAAAACTGGCGGCGTGCATGCTGGTCAGCGGCGACGACCGGTTGCGGACGGCGTCATCCCAGTGCAGGCGCTGCAGAATCCGTATCGCCTGCATTGCCGCACGGCTTGATTGTCGCGCCTGATGATATCCCTCGCGGAATGTGATCGCGTCGTTCCGCTCTTCGGCCTCGGCCTGCCGATAGGCGGCTTCGGCGTCCGCGATCAGTTGGCTGGCTTCTCTGAGCAGGTATGGCGACTTTCGTTGGCCAACTCCCAGTTTTTCCAATTCGGCGTCGACGCGGCGCACTCGATCGATTTTGGCCTTGGCAAGTTCGATCGCGACGCGGGCGCTATCGGCCTGATGTTTTTCCATCCGCCGTTCAAACTTCGCTTTCCAATTTCGGTCGGACGTGATAGCAATCGCCGCCGTTTGGTCGAAGTTTTCCAGCGTGATCTTCGTTCCGCCTTCAACACGTTCGCTTCTGAGTGCCTGAATCTTGGTCGTCGACACGGCAAATACGGACGCTGTTTCGGGAACTTGAGGCACAACGATGGTTGCTGTCTGAGCTGCCATCTGGCCGGGAACAAATTGTGCCCCCGTTTCGTACCAGATCGGCAATATCAATGTTCCGTAATCCGTGTTGATTTTCGCCGCCTCCAAGGTACGTCCACTGAGTGATTGGCTGCGGAGCCGTGAATCGCGTTCGTTTAACAGAGATTGCAGTCGGCGTTTTGACGCGGCCGCGTGGCCGAAACCGACATCGCGTTGGCTGATGTTTCTCGACTGCGTCGTGGCGGTGAACGGTATCTGCCCCGAAACGGTTCCCGTGGCCAGCCACGGTTCCAACAATTTCAATTCATAACCGAGTTGGGTGAGAGCCAACAGCCGCTCTCGGTTACCGGATTCTTCGCTGTCGAGCGGCTGCGTCTTCCAAAATCCGATGCCATGGCAGCCTGCCGCGATGGCGGCGTATGTCTGCAATCGAATCTGTTCGGGCTCGACCAACAACGGCGTTCGTCCGGCGCGTTCTCGCCATGCAGCATTCAGCACGTCGGTTTCGGTTTGGATCCACGTCCACAGAAACGAACCAGGACGCGCCAGCTTGCGTCGCTGCATCAGCCAGTTACGGTATTCTTTGAAAGAGTGATTCGTGTGGATGACGTGCCGGCTGAACCCGGTCATTTCGAGATGCCGCGAGTAAACTCGCTCATCACCGGTGATGTCCGCCATGATTGGCCGTTGAAATTGCCGGTCGGCGTTGCGGACCAGTTGAATCCACGACAACAAGTCGTCACGAGATGCTGCCGGGATTCGCGTTCCAAGAATCCACATCATAATACGTTTCGTGCGGACACCGAACGGGACGAGACTCGCCGCCGAAGCGTCCAGGACGTCGCCCGATTCGGCCATCGCCCGCGGAGGCGTCGCCATTGCCCAAAGTCCAAAATCTTCAAGCTCACGCATCAGTTCCGTGTCGCGGTAGTCGGGCGTCCAAACGACATTCGCCCCGGCCCGGCGGAACACCGCGACATCCTCGCCGTGAAACGGCATGATTCTGGGAAAGAACGGCCGCCCGTTGACTCGAAGACGGTCAAGCTGGAATTCAACGGCGTTCGAAGGATCCGCGGCGCCGGTTGCCTGAATAATTGGCGTGTTCTTGCCGGGAGCGACAATTCCTGTCATCCGCAAATCGTCGATGAAGAATTCCGTCGTTCCGGGCTGAAGATTGACTTCAAGAACGACACGGTCAACGTACATGTCGCGGTCGTCAATGACAGTTGGATACAAGAGGTCGCGCAGCAGTCTCAGTTTCCGTTCAACCAATTCGTCGAGCGTTGAACATTTCAAGAGTTGCCAATTTGGCGCATTTGTGTACGTGTCGCCGTAAATCCGCGTGCTCAGTGTCGCTCCGGTTCGCGGGTCGGTTTGGTGCGGCAAGATTAACCGCATCGCCAACCGCACGCCGTTATAATTCGACCGCAGTGCGACTTCACTTGTCAGACCGTCGATCACGCGTGCCAAGTCGACTTTGTGTTCAAAGCGAATCTTGGTGCCAGGCCGGCCAGCTTCAACTTCAATGTTCTCTGACGCCGTTCCGTGGGCGTAAATGAACCGGTTGCGACGCTGCGAAACTCGTCGGACTTGATTCCGGTCGTATCGGAGCTTCCATGTCGGATCGCGGCTGTCAAATCCTTCGTAGAACTCG
>CAUZVF010000449.1:0-5573 GCA_963582955.1 Planctomycetota bacterium | reverse complement strand
CACTGGGAATTCATCGCGCCGGAAGATGGCCGCTGGGCCGTGCAACTGAAACTGACAATCGACACGTCGATCGCCCAGGCACGACAACTGGGTGGAGCCCCCGCGACAGTGACCGGCTGAAACAACGATACTCGAATCATGGCTGTGCCGGATCAGCAAGCAGTCCGGCGATATCCGTGCGAGCGATGCTGAGCATCCGATTCATCATTTCGTTGGCGTCGATGTCGTAATAATTCTTGATGTTGCCGACAATGCCATTCAGCTCGGTGGATTCGGCGCATTCGATAAAGCGCGGCAGGTCAGGCGACAATTCGATAGCCTGTTCCAGCGACATTTGTCCGGCCTCTAATTCGTCGATGCGGCCGGTCCACCAATCGGGGTCGGTCAATTCCCGGTTGATGTATTCGATCAGTGCCGTCTCGACACCGCCGGCGTGCTGGTCACCTCGGTCGCCCGCGAATTCGACCAGCGGTTCGTGCAGCCAACGGAATGCCCAACGGGTGGCGACGCTTTGGCGGATTCCTTCTTGAATCGCGTTCCGGTGCACGATCGAGCCATGCACATCGACAACATAAATCGAACTGGGATTGCACCATTCGACGATCGCGTTGACGTAACCGGTCACATATTCCGTGACAAGCTGCGGTGTCAAATCGATGCTCAGCCCAAACGGCAATCCCCATGTTAAATGGCCATAGTCGACGGGCGGAGCGATCGCAAATCCGTCGACTTCGGCGGCCAATCGCTGTAGCACCGCGTAGCTTTGGATCGTATCGGTTGCCAGCGGAATATGCGGGCCGTGTTCTTCAACGGCGGTATCAACGCTGAATGCGACAACCCGAGGTTGCGTTCCGAGCGGCGACGGCTTGTGCGGCGGCAGCTCAATAATCTCGAATTCGCCACGGTATTCGGTTCGCGCCTTCGATCCCTCATAGAAAGGGAAACAATGATTGACGCGTTTTAGAATTCGATCCTTCAAGCCAGAATCCATCGCCTCGTGATACAGCGGCGGTAGGACCAGCGGTGCCAGCTTCGTAAGTTCTGCCAGCGGCGTGCCGAGCGAACAGATCGGAAGCACGACGCGATCGTTGTTGACGCGGTCGATCAATGCCCGGTGTGAGTAACCCGTAAGCCACGGACCTTCATTGATCCGACGGGGCAAATACTGATCGAGTGGAAACATTGGCTATTCGCGTTCAAAGAAGACGGCGTTTTCGACAGCAGGTGCCATCGCATCGTCATCGAGTTGTAACACGAACGGCTGTCGGTTCGTAGTCTGCTCGACCGCAAATGTTTCGGCCGGCGACACGGGAAGCGGTGGCAGGAATTCGACATCCGAATCCAACGGCGCGGTTGGCGGAATGGGCGGCGGAAACTCTTCGTAAGGCGCGGTGTCGTCCAATGGTTGTGCGGCATCGGCCTCTTGCGGAACTTCATCCGGAATGTTGACGGCGTCGCCCTCGTAATAGAATCCCTGCGTCACGAATTCCTCGGGTTCCGTGCGCAGATGTTCGGCGTCAAACGCATGGCTGCGAGCCCACGCACGGCGGATCGCATCGCGATAGGCAGGTTCGGCCCATTCGCTTTCCTCCAGATAAACGCTGTTGTGTGCAAACAGCGTCCCCTTGCGGAAATGAACGTCAGTGATTGCTTGATTATAAGCGACCAAGGCGCGAAAGTACGCGACTTCGGCGTCGGCCAGACTGGCCTGAGCACGCAGCAGCAGATCGAGTGTTTGGGTTCCCGCGCGAACTTCCGCTTGAAAGAATTGGACACGCCGTTGGGCCGCGCGACGGCGATTGAAATGCGACTCGGCGGTTACATACTGAGTCGCCAGGTTTTGAAATGCGTTGGCCAATTCATGGCTGATTTCCATTTCCTGCGTTGCCAACACATCACGCGCCTTGGCAAGCCGTAATTCGACATTCCGCACTTGGGCATGTGCCGACCGCAGCCCGATGGGCATCGTGAATTCCACGCCCAGATTCCATCCCGTCTGGTTGCCTTGCGTGATCGTCTCGTAGGCGCTCCGCAGGCCCTGAGCGGTGAGGCCATCGGCATCCCGTCGCTGAATCAGATCGTCGCCAAAGCCATTCACCTGATAGCCCGACACGAAATCAAGCCGTGGCCGCGTCAAACTCTTCGATGCCTTTAACTGAAATTGCAGGCTCTTGATATTCCACTTTTGTTGCCGCAACTCGGCGCGTCGCGTCAGAGCATCGGTGAGACACATGTACCATTCCGGGACAAATTGTGCCGTGACCGGTTCGTCGACGGGACGCAGAATCGAACCGTCGTTGACGGGAAGCCCCGCAATTCTCCGTAACCTCAACTCGAATCCGTAGATCGCGGCGAGCGCGGCCTGAGTTTGTGCGCGCGTTTCGAAGTAACGGTCGCGTGCTTGAGCTTCATCGGCGGGTTTGAAGTTGCGGACTCCGCCGATGTCAAGCTTCGCTTTGGCTTCACGCCATGTGCGCAACGCACTATTTCTGGCGGTCACCGTCGTGTCGTAAATGCGATACCGCAAATACAATTCCCAATAGAGATTCTCGACGTCACTCAACAAATTACGGACATTGACCTCGAATTGTGCCAACGTGATGTCGTGATTGATTCGAGCGATCACAACACCTTGGTTGACGCCGCTAAGGCCGCTGAAACTCTGAGTGATCGGGCCGGCGATCCTGGTGAATTCAGTCCCCGAGCCCGCCAATAGTGGATGACGGTATTGAGCTTGGATGAGTCCCGAGTAGGTTGACGGAAAAAGCTGGCCTTGGACGTTGCTGCCGAAATAATTCCAGTTGTGATTCAAGCTGAGCTGGCCGCCATACCCAAACTGCTTCGAGAGCTGTGAGGTGAACGCCCCGGTTTCCGCGACCAACGTCGTTCCAGGCGCTAAGCCACCGGCAAAGAAAGCATTGTTCTGAATGGTCTCGTTGCGGCCCCACAACATCGTACTGCTGAATTGGGTGTCAAACGCCGCCAATGCGGCTTCGATGCCGCGGCCGCCAAATAGCACTCCGGATTCTTGAATCGACGGATCGTAAACTGACGGTGCGTTGGCAATATAGCTGGCTCCGGCAGCGAAGTTGTCATCGCGAGTGCGGATGATGGAATTGTTAGCCAGCGCAAGATGGATCATTTCCTGAAGCGTGACGTCGTGGATTTCATCCTTTTCGAGATCCAAGACTGTTCGAGGTTTCTCGGCGAATGCGACCTCGGGCGGAGTTTCGGTTTCGATGTGAGGATAATCGAGCTGCGTGGCGACGTTTTTGTAGTATCCAAAATCAGCATCGCCCAGGTATTCGAGCCGTTTCTCACCCGCGGTGCAGCCGGCAAGTACGCCAATCGCCAATACGCCAAGGAATTGAAGTTGATGCCGATTACACATGAAGCATTACCCGCCATAGGCTTTACCGGGTTGAGATTCCGTAAGCGGCTTGTTGACCAGCACAACAGTCAACATTGCGGCATCAAATGGCCGCAATCCACCCTCAAAATCGGCAAAACCGCTATAACTGGTATCGGCTATCTAATCGTTAAGCTTTGACTGTTTTGGATTTGGGCCGAATTCCGTGTAAGGCCGGCCCATCAATTTCTTAATCAGCACGACTTCACCGGCATCATTTCCTTCAATCGCGTGCCCGATGAATTGAAGAATGTAACCACCAACAAAGGCGGCCGCGGCCCACAGCCATTGATGATGAATCAAGAAATGGACCGAGAGGACGAACGTAATCGGCACACCAAACAGATGGAATACCTGATTCGCACGGTTCTGATGCCGTTCGATGTAGTTCTTGACAAATCGGCTCAGCATAAACTGATTTCTATCCCCGGCGATCAATCAGACTCGCGGTTCGTAGTCAATTCACGCTAACGATTCAAGAAACATTCGGCAATTCTCGAATCCGAGATTTGTCTCAAAGAAACAACGCCCGATGAATCGTTGTTCGCCGGGCGCGGCTACATTCTTCGTTAATTATTGGGCAACTGCCTTATCGCAAGAGCAGTGAGTTTCACGAAGCTGAACACGACAGAGCTTGGTGAACTGCGACTTGACGTCTTCCAACGACACGTCGTTCAATTCAACGTTTGAACCGATCAATTCGTCAAGGTACTTGTCCGCCAGTTCTTGCCGTAACTTCCACACGGCGTCATCCGTTCTTTCAATCACGCCATGGCGCGCGAGAGGATTCGGGCTGCTATTCAAATAAGTGTTCATCATTCGGTCCATTCGTTGATATCGGTATTGAGTGCGTTTCGTAGCAATTGCTAGTCGACTGTTTGATTTGAACAATGTTGGAATTGTGAGAAGCAACGGGTGTGCCAAAGGGATGCAAAAAAACAGGAACATTGATTCAAGTCGCTAACGGCATTGGCACGCGCGAGTTACGCAGTTTAATGCCACTATGGTCTGGTCAGTTGCAACCGAGTGTTCCGCCGTTGATCGAACTTTTGGGTTGCAAAATTGCAACTCTTGCAGGCGAAACGTTTGTGACTTGCCGCATCGTATCGATTGGCACGGCGACTCATAAGGCGAGCGGCGGATGAGAATTTACCGGCAGGAACCGGACACTAGCGCGTCGCGGCTGATGAAATCAGCCGATGGGCGCTAGCAAAATGTTACTCAATTTACCGACGGTATCGTTTCGTCAAGTTAAACGACGAGTCGGACAGTTATCCGTTTTGGCCAGGAACTTCACGGTTCCTGGCCGGCCCCCATCAACGGTTTCCCGAATGTTGCATCTCAAGTGAGTGCCATTGGGCGCTCGCCCAATGGTACTCACTTTGGATGTCACCCTCCTTTGGGAGGGTCGCGAGGGACGAGCGTTGCAATTTGACGCAAGACGATTGACTTCGATCAACCCTCCCCGGCCGCTACCGCGCCCGACCCTCCCAAGGGGAGGGTAAAGTGAGTGCCATTGGGCGCTAGCCCACGGTTCTCAAACGATATTTTCATCCGCCACTCTCCTAACGAAGACAAGAAACGGAAATCGAAGGTTCGGCAAGGCCAAGCCCAACGTTTGAAACTGATTCGAATCAACGAATTCAAAAACGCGGCGCCGGTGTCCGCTCAGGCTGCTTCTTGGCGGACTTCTTCAATGCGACCTTCCGTCAGAAGGACAACTCGGTCGGCTCGTTCAGCAATCGCTTTGTCGTGCGTGACCATCACAATGGTCAATTCTTGTTTGTCATTCAGCTGCGTCAGCAAGTCCATGATTTCCTGGCCGGTCGACGCGTCCAGATTTCCCGTCGGCTCGTCGGCCAACAAGATCTCTGGCTGAGCGACCAATGCACGCGCGATCGCGGCCCGTTGCATTTCACCGCCCGACAGTTCCGACGGTTTATGACGCAAACGGTGTGACAGGCCGACTTTTTCGATGATCTCGCAGGCCTTCTGCCTCAGAGCCCGCCGCTGTTTCCAGTACGTGAGTGTTGAATGACGAATCATCAACGGCGAGAGAACGTTTTCCAACAGGCTGAGTTCCGGCAGCAGGTGATAGAATTGGAAAATGAATCCAAACACGCGATTCCGCAATTCGTCGCGAGTCCGTTGCGGCAGATCGTCG
>CAUZVF010000448.1:0-5575 GCA_963582955.1 Planctomycetota bacterium | reverse complement strand
TCTCACTCCCGAGCAGAAGTCGAAATCCAACCTGATTCTGATCGGAACACCTGAGGAAAACAGCATCAGCCAGGCGATCCTCCCCAGACTTCCTATCAAGATTCAGAATGGCACATTGGTGGCAGGAGGCAGGTCGAAGCTGCCGCTGGAAAACCAGGTGTTGAGCATGCTCTCGCTAAATCCGAACCATCCCAAACGCCTCGTGTATTTGCTCGCACCGTTCACCGATGAGGCGGGACTCGCCCGTTTCGCAGCGTCGCCCCAGAGATTCCTCGCTGGCTCGGATGGCTTCGACCGCGTGAGTCAGGCGGACTTGCTCGTGCAAAACACGGAGCATCAAATCGCACGCCAGATGCAGTTCGGTAAAGACTGGAACTGGATCAGGTTTCCAGACGCTGACAAGCCGATTCCAGCCCGTTACGCGGACCGAGCCAACCTCGCGATCACCTACATGGAAATCATGAAAGCAAAATCCACCGCCGACTTCGCGCTCTGGTGGGGGCCGGCCGACAAAGGCATGTGGGGATACGATTTCAACGAACTGGAACGCTACAATCCAGAGTTCTATACCGAAGCGGATTTCCGCACTCAGAATCGGCTCTACGAGACCATGATTGGGAGTGTCTCTGGCGCCGGGTTGAAGAAAATCTGGAGCCGCTGGGGAACGAATCGAGAGTTGCAGAGCGTTCCTGGAATTGCGCTCGATGCGATTGAAGACGAGAAACAGTATCGCATCCACATTCCGATGGACTTATATATCAAGCTCGGCCAGAGCAAGAAGAACCTGGGCAATCCGAAAGAAGCTCCAGCGATCCCGTCCAAAGAAGTAATGATCGAGATCTTCAGATAACGATCCCGTTCGATAGGGTCACGCGATTACTTCGTGGACCACACGGCCATGAACGTCGGTCAGGTGGAAGTCTCGGCCCGCGTAGCGATAGGTAAGCTGCTCGTGATCAAGACCCAGCAGATGCAGCAACGTCGCATGGAGATCGTGTATGTGAACTCGACCTTCGACGGCCTCATAGCCGTAGTCGTCGGTCGCGCCATATGCGAGCCCGCCTTTCACACCGCCGCCGGCCACCTTGCCGCGCATCGATTTTAGGAAAGGGTTGATCACCTTCTGAAGGTGCCGTTCGATGTTTCGGCGAGCGGGGGGCGACGCGAATGCGAATCCAGCCGGCTGGGGCAACCGCCAACCTTGTCCGTCGTTGATGCCCCACGGATGGACAACAATGATCGCCGTCCTGGCAGCCTTCAAGCGGTTGGGCATTTCGATAATGCAACGTGCGTTGAATTGGGTCCGCCAAGCGCGGACAGACAGGTCGCCGCCGACGTCGTCGACCAAAATCGGAGCTTCGCAGCGCGCTGTTTCACGAATCGGTTCCACGAATTCGGGATAGTCGGCCAATAGCGGCTTCGGGTTCTGAATCCGGACCAGACGCAATGGGTAAGTGCGTTGATTAACGGACTCTTCGGCAGAGAGTCCGCGAACCAGGATCAGTCCGGACACAAGAAAACAACACATCACGGCGAGTGTGCCGCGCGGCTGACCTGAGGTGGTGTTTGTAAACATCTTCGGGTTGCTGTGCGACATATTATTTACTTTTTTTTGTTTACGGGAAGGGAAACTGAAACGCGGCGTTCGATCAGGGCACGCTCGTCTGAAACTCGATCTTGTTAGTTGCCATGTTCAGAACTTCAATTCGCACGCGTTCTGCCACGACTGTTAGAAACGTGACGTTGGTCGCCCACAAGTCATATTCAAGCTATTTCTTCAGCGTCATCACCCATGAAACTTGGGTGATCAAGTGATTGATGGATGCAAACGAAATGTGGGCGTTCGTCGCGTATCGCGGACTGGAATTGGCTGGAAACGTAGCGAGCGTCGCGTCCCCCACCAAAAAGACGTTGAAGTCGCGCGAGAGATTCTCGAAGCCGGCAGTCGTGCTGCAAAAACACATGTCGGTGGCGTAGCCTGTCAGCAAAACGTGCCGGATGCCGTTCTTCTTGAGAAATTCTTTCAGCGGTTTGTAACCTTCCACATCGAAGATCAGCACGTCGTCAGGATGTACAGTGACGTCGCTCGATACGGGTACCGGCAACGACCAGAAGCCCTCGCCATTAAACCCGGCTCTGGCCAGCAGTCCTGGGAACTGGTCGAAGTAGTCGATCACCGGGAGATTCTTCGACAGTTTCAGGCGATCCGGCAGCGGTTTGCTCACGTAGGAGTGGCTTTTTAATTTGGCGGCGAGCTGCTTCCTCGCCTGCTCCCGTTCTGCTTTCGTGGGACGGTAATCGAATGTGCGGTAAAGCTTTTTGCGAATGGGATCGACGTCGCCGATCAAGCTGTACATCACCAGCGAGACGCTGCCGCGCATTCGTTTCAAAAACGGGTCGATCACTTCGCGGGTGTGCCGGCCGGCAAGGTGGTTTTTCGTTGGCGTGCAGAAGTCGGACGCTCCCGCCGGTTCGGGAGTTTTCCAGCCTTGACCGTCGTCGATCCCCCACGGATGAACCATGATGACCGCAGTCCGGTCCGCCCGCAGTCGATTCGGCATTTCGATGATGCCGCGCGCGTTGTACGAGAACCGCCAGGCGCGCACGCTCAAATCGGCATCCTCATCGTCGACCAGCAAGGGTGCCTCGTACCGCCGCACCTCTTCCACCGGCTGGACGAACTCCGGATGATCGGCCAAAAGTGGTTTTGCGTCTTTCAAGAGCTTCAGCCGGTTCTGATAGACGCGGACGGGCTCGCCCGCCGCAGCAAAATGGAAGGAGATTGCCAGCAGCGCTGCCAACACCAGGACGCCTTTGAACGCGAAATGCGTTTTCATCATGGTTTATGTTCCTCTAGGTTTGTATCCGGACTCGTGCGAGCTCGGAGTATGTCGAAAATGTCCGATTTCTCACGACGAATTGAGTCTTGCTCGCCGCCTTTGCTGAGTGAGCGCCACCCTGCCTGTCATCGTTGCGGCAGCCGCTCCCGCGAACAGCGCGCGTCGCGTGAGAGGCTGGGTGGGGGACGCAGGTTGCACGATTCTCTGGAGCTCCCGTCTTACTTCACGTCGCATTGCAGGTAGGCGAACAGGTCGCGCAATTCCTGCGGCTTCAGGTTGTCGAGTTGATTCTCCGGCATCAGCGATACGGGAGACGTCCTGATCTCCTCAATCTCGTCGCGCGAAAGCGTAGCGAGCTTTCCTTTGGCGTCGGCCACCGTCACGCTGCCGCCGTCCTGTTTGGTAATGAGGCCGGTGAGGACGCGGCCGCTGGTGGTGACAATGACCGAGTTGAGATAGTCGCGGCGAATGACGGAGCTGGGATCGACCAGGTTGGCCAGTAATGTGGGCGTGTCTTTGCGGCTGGTGGAACTGAGGTCGGGACCGATCTTGGCCCCCTTGCCGAACAATTGATGACAGATGGCGCAGTTTTTCTCGAAGAGAACGCGACCGCGGGACGCGTCCCCCTTGCCGGCTCGCAGGTCGTTGCCAAACCGCCGCATGACGGCGAGTTTCTCTTCCGGCGTGCCGGCGGTGATCTTGCCCCAGTGCTTGTGTACCAGCTTGTTGATCGCTTCGTCACTGTGAACAATGACCTGGCGAATCTGCTCAACGGGGACGTCCTTCGGGACGACCTTGCCCTGCTCAACGAGATGCAGAAACTGAAGTGCCGTCGCCGACCGGCTGAAGAGGAGATTGCGCGTGCGCGACTGGAGCGGCGCGGGCATCGCCGGGTAAAGCTGGATGAGCCGGTTGCCAATCTGCGGTGAGTCGAACCGATTGAGCGCGCCGATGGCCGACATGCGGAGTTTTTCCGGCTGGTCGCCATTCAAAAGAGCCAACACCAGTGGCACGCAGTCGACACGCCCGAAGCGGGCCAGCATGGCGAGCATTGCAATCCGCGTGTCGGCAGTCGTCTCGGGATTCCTGATGACCGACTTGAGGTAGGCGTAGGCGCCGTCGATGTCGCACCGCAACGCAATCGGCAGCCAGAGGGCGTCGGCACGATTCCGATTCCAGTTCCGGGCCATGTAGGCGATCAACTCCGGTGTGGCAGGAACAAACTTGCGCCGCTCGGTCTTGAGCATCGACTCCGCTGCACTCCCCTGTTTCAGAAACAGTGCGCCGTGCCCGACGCCGGAAAAACCGACCGATCGCTCAGCAAGTCCTTTCGCTAGCGCTTGGTGCACTGCCGTCAATTGATTGCTCGGCGTCGACTTATTCAGCCGCAGGCAGACGGCGTATCCCGTCTTCGAGCCGTCGGCGGCGTAGCGGCGAACCAGTTTGCGGGCACAATCAGCGCCCAACGCGTGCTCCCATACCGCTTTGTCCGCGAAAAGGTCGAGCACGGCCTCTGCATCCGAGAACGCCTTGCTTTCGACGGCCCACCACAGCAGCAGCGGAATCCGCGGGTCATGCGCATCTTCGTCCCGCAGCAGCAATCGGCTAACGACGGGGAGCGCGTCAGCGCCGGGCAGCCGCTTTGCCGTGGCGGCCAGTTGCTGCCGCACGATGGCGCTCTTTTCGGATGCGGCGAGCCTCGCGAATCGCTCGCTCACTGCCGGTGAGACCTTACGGCAATCGCCGAGCAGGCGGACGGTCCAGAAGCGGACATAGTCGTACGGATGATCGAGCAGTTTCAGGGCCGTCGGCTCGTCGAGACCGGCGGTGACGTGCAATGCCCAAAGCGCTTCGAGCGCCAGTTGCGAATCATCGTTCTGCATTGCGAGTTCGCGCAGGCGCGGGACAACGCTCTCGTCGCGGCGGCGGGCCAATTCAACGCGTGCGCGGGTGGAAAACCAGCGGTTTGTTTGACTCAGCAGATCGACCAACTCGTTGCTCGACCGTTTTGCGAGATCGAACGGTGCAGCCGGTTTCGTCCCGTCGGCTTCGATCTTGAAGATGCGTCCGTTGCTGCGGTCCCATTTGGCGTCGGGATCGGGATGGCCCGTGCGGCGGTCGTGAAAATCGCTGATGTACATCGAACCGCCGGAACCGAGGCACATGTCGGTCGGGCCGAACCAGGTATCGTGCGAATCAAACAGCAACCCGCCGAAAAAGGCTTCAACCGTCGTCTGCCGCGGCTTCACCCGCCACCACGAACCGCTGTGGCCGAGGAAGTTTCCGCAAATAAAGGCGCCACGGTATTTCTGTGGATAGGAATCGCCCAGATAGATGGTTCCACCGGTGGTCGGAGTGCCGCGTACGCCGGTATTCTTGACGTGTTTAAAGTGCCCATAGGTGTACAAATTGTGGAGCGGGCCGTGCTTGTCGAATCTCTTTTCGTAGTACGCCCCCTGGACGGCGTGGTAGAATAGCCCGCCGTTGGAGCTGTAGAAGAGGTTGCCCTGCTCGTCGAATGTCAGTCCGTAGAGGTTGCCTCCTCCCTCGCAAAAGAGTTCGAACTCTTTGGTGATGGGGTGGTACCGCCAGCAGCCCTGTTGGAACTCAGTTCCGCGAATACGGCAGGTTGTCGTGCTGCCATTGAGACCGTAGAGCCAACCGTCGGGACCCCAGGTAAGGTGGTTGGCGAACGACTGCGCGTCTTCCATGCCGAAGCCGGTGAGCAGGACATC
>CAUZVF010000447.1:0-5590 GCA_963582955.1 Planctomycetota bacterium | reverse complement strand
AACGGAAAACCGCATTCGATCTACACGCGCGACCCGAACGCCCCCTTCCTGGGTGACGCCGGTTCGGCCGCCTGCCGTATCCCGGCGGGACATCCGGAAGGATATTTCGAGGCATTCGCCAACGTCTATCTCAGTGCCTACGACGCGATGATCCAACGTGCGAATGGTGAATCATTCGAGACGAAGGACACCGTCTACCCCAACGTGTACGACGGCGTCGATGGAATGCACTTCATCCAACAGTCCGTCAACAGCAGCCGCGAAGGCGGAGCATGGCTGCCGCTGAAGCACGAATGCACGCGGTGTTGAGTCGGAGAAAGACGGTACGGCGCTCTCAGCGTATTTTGTGATTTCACTGAATCGCATCGGACGGAGGCGAGATAAATTCGGAATGTTGCTGACTGTTGATTCCTTGCTGCAACACTTCGAGGACTCGCGCAAGATTGCCTTCGATGACCGCTATGACATCCAGCCACAAACCGGGAAAGACCTCGCTACGGTAAACATTGTCTTTACCGACTGACAGCTTCTCATACCGCCCATCACGAAGAACGAACCAGTCGACCTGGCGTTCGCACACGCGCCAAACGACGTATTCACGGACTCCGTTGCGACGATAGGCATCCAGTTTATCGTGTAAGTCGTAGCTGACACTGCTGGCTGAGACTTCCGTGATCAGTTCCGGCGCGCCGACGACATAGCCGGAAACCAGTTTTGATTGTCCGCCGTATTCCGGCAACAATCGGAGGTAACCGTCAGGTTGCGGCGCGTTGTCGATATCCAATTTGAGCGTGGAATTGTCGCCACCACGCACGACAGGCGTGTGGGCTCGATAAGTGAAGAGCCATCCATTGAAATCAAAATGCGGCTCACCGTGATCTTGGGCGGAAACGGGCGACGGCATGTAAACAACGCCTTCAATCAGTTCCGCGTGATTGATATCCGGCATGGTCTCGTAACGCCGCAGGAATTCGTCGCGGGTCAAACGGTCTCCGGCTTGTAACGGATGCGTACGCGTCTCTGTCGTCGCGACTTCAGTTTCTTGAATGTCAGTCGCCATGCCACATACTCCGATAAGTACGGTTCGTCAAAACCGATGGATCATGACGACGTTTCCACCGAACGCCGATGACCTGTCAATTTATCGTAACACGAAAACAACTTGATCGAAAACCCCGCTTGGCCAATGTGAGCGGTACGGTCACGACTTTAACAGGTGCAGATTGGCGATTGAGATTCCTGACAGCATCGAACCAATGATTCCCAGGAATCCCTGGTCTGTACCGCAGAGAAACAGATTATCGACGTGAGTTTGGCCGTTGCGGATTTTGTTGGGGGCTCCGTAGACCGCGCCGTTCAAGTGACCGGTGAAGTGTTTGATTGTCTTGGGTGTAAACATGTCGGTGTCGACGACATAGTCGCGGAAATCGGGCATGTAGCGCAGAGCCGACTCGACGATTTTTTCTCGCCAGTAATCTTTTTGGGCATAGTATTGCTCTTCCGGCAAGTTCATCCAATAGTCGGGATTCGCCAGTGCCGTGATGCGGACCATGCCTTCGTCCAATGGTGTTTCGTATTGAAAGTTGTTGGGCGAGCAAATAATTCCGCTGCGGACATCGACCGGTGTTTCGCGAGGAGGTGCGGCGTAACGAAAAGTCTCGGAATCGTTGTAGAAGATAATGGTTTCATTGTGGCCGAAATCGGCTGGCTGCCGGCTTAATGGAAAGATTGTCTCGACGAATGAGATTTCGCCGCCGGTTGGTTCTTGACGGGAATCGGATTTGCTTTGGCACAACCGAAACGTTTCCAACGATCCGGCTGACGACAAAACGTTTTTTGATTGAAAAACGCGGCCGTCGTCGAGTTCCACGCCGATGGCGCGGTTATTGTCCGTCAGAATTCGATGGACTCCGCATCGCAGCTTCAAATCCCCGCCGAGCGATTTGAATTTGCGGACCAGCTTGCGGCAGATCAGCCGCACTCCTTCCCATGGCCGCGCGAAACCTTCATAGAAAATGCTCTTGAACATGATCACGAATTGCGTGAAGTCCATGTCATGCGGAGTCGCGCTGCCGTAAAACATCAGCGGGCACATCAGCATGTCGACCAGCATCGGTTCGCTGATGTATTCCTGCAGCGTTTCCCGGGCCGAAGAGACGCGATTGCTGAGATTGACTTCGTCGTGTTCATTGATCCGCTGTAGCAGTCGGCGAAACCCGTCGGCGTGCTCTGGGAATTCATCGACGACTTGCTGTTCGAAGTATTCGAACTCGTTCGTAAATCGCAGCACGTGACCCGGAAACGCGATGGCCGATTCGATTTGGGGGCACAGGTTGAAGTCGTCCCACCGCAGTCGCAACTGACGCAGCAGTTTGCTAAGAGGGCCGGTCTTGGTTCCCGGCGGAGCGTAATTCGTCACCGCGTGCAGGCCAACATCATGGTTGCGGTCGCGTAACCGGTAGAACGAATTCAGGCCGCCGATCGTCGTATGCCGTTCCAAGACACAGACCGACTTGTCGAAATAGGCCAATCGAATTCCGGCAGCCAAGCCGGACATGCCGGCGCCGATGATGATGGTGTCGTATGGCACAGCCATTTTGAAATGTCTGGTTCGAGTTACCAATGCGTGTACTTTTGCCAGACCCGGAAAGTCAAGACAAAATATCACCGTCACTCGTCTTTGTCACGTTAAAGCGGACACTCGACATCTTTGAGCGATGGGGTCAAATACGCGACCGTGCTGGCCATTGAGATCAAGTTTTCGTAGTCCTCTTCCGGAATCTGGATGCGGTATTGTTTCCGCAATTCCATCACGATATCCAGAAAGTCCATACTGTCGAGTTCCATCTGATCGCGAAAGGCAACCGCGTCGTCCAGCGACGAGAGGTCTTCGTCGGGTGTGATGTTTTCGAGGATGTCGAGGACGACTTTTCTAATTTCATCTTGTGTCATTCAAATCACTCCAAGGCACGGCCGTTCCGCGAGCTTCTAAAACCGTGCCGACGCTGCTTTATGATTCTTCGTATTTCTTAACAATCAAAACGGAATTGATGCCCAGCATGCCGAACGAGTTGTTCAGAATGTAGCGGACATTCTTCAACTGACGAGGCTGGTTGGCCACGATTTGCGGCATTTCACAACGCGGATCGACGTTGTCGAGATTGATTGTAGCGTGTGCAATTCCGTCGTCAAAGGACGGGATATTGCCGAGCAATTCCAAGGCTCCAGCCGCTCCCATCGCGTGTCCGATGAAGCTCTTCGTATTGTTGACGGCGACGTTGGGACAATCGCCGAACACATCCCGCAGAGCGATGGATTCTTCGATGTCTCCCTGTTCGGTCGCGGTGGCATGTGTGCTGATGATGTCGATGTCTTCCGGACCAATTCCAGCCCGGCCCAATGCCAATCGAATGCACTCAGCCTGCCGGTTCGAGTTTGGCAAGACAAAGTCAGTTGCATCGGAATTCATGGCATACCCAACAATTTCACCATGGATTCTTGCTCCGCGAGCCCTCGCGTCGGGCAGACGTTCCAGCGTGCAAATCGCACCGCCCTCGGCGACAACGATGCCGTTTCGATCGGTATCAAACGGTCGGCATGCCTTCGTCGGATCCTCGTGCTTCGCGAGTGCGTTCTGACTGGCGAATGCGGCGAAAATACCAAACGTGTGGATGCTCTCGGAAACGCCGCCGGCCAGCGACAAATCGACGTCATTCAACCGCAGCATTTGCATGCCCTGAATGAACCCCGCGTTTCCCGCCGCACAGGCCGCCCCAATTGTCATGTGAGGCCCAGTGACGCGCATGTTCAGAGTCACTTCGCCGGCCGGGTTGTTGGCAACCGTCCGCGGGTTGTGATGATGAGACCACACGCTGGTGTCGTAGTCGAACTGTTTGATCTCGTAGATCTCGTTTTCCGTCTCGACATTTCCGTGCTCGGTGATGCCCAGGTACACGCCCACGCGATCTTTCGACACGGATTGCCAGTCCATTCCCGAATCGGCGACGGCCTCGTTGGCGCAATAAACGGCGATTGACCCGGCACGTGTACCGCGACGCACGTCCTTGCGTTTTTGGTACTTCAAGACATCGCAATCGCAAACACCGGCAAGAACGGGCTCTTTGATGTATCGAGTTTCGTACGCAACAACACCCGATTCTCCAGCCAACACACTCACACGGAACTCACTCAGACTGTTGCCGTTTGGCGCGGTCAGTCCAACTCCCGTGATCACAATTCGATGTTCGTCAGTGCCGGGGAGGTACATGGTGCTTGTCAGCCGTCGTCTTGAGATTCATGACAGTGGTCATAAATCCATAGTTTGCAACAAGATGCGACAATCGGATTCAGCAGACTAGCGGGTTCCACAATCGCTCGCAAGCAGCCCGCTGGACGTAAATATTCGCCGCAAACTGACGCATGCGCGACGGCGTTTGCGATCCTAGATTCCCTGAGGCGGATTGTTTCGCACCGCGCGAACCACTCGATCCCAAGCTCCGCTTGGGATCGCATACCCGCCAAACTCTGCTTGGCACGTCGTGCCCTTTAGCGTTGATGGCTCAGTGCAGTACGACCCGCGAGCCGAACGGGAATTCGTTGGCTCCTTAATTCGTTGGAGCTTAATTGATCCGATGTTTGGTTGCGGTCAACGGCCGGCCGCGCTGTGATCTTCGCTCCTTTGCGTTGCCAATGCATCGTAGTCAATGTCGTTCGCGAATAATCGGGGTTTTATGCACAAGAAAAGAAATGGACGTCCCGCCGTGCCAGGCACCTTCGTGTACGTTCGTCGGAATCACGAATGTGGAGGAAGCAATTGGTGACAATTGTTCTACCAAGTGAGTGGCATTGGGCTAGTGCTAGTGCCCAGCGGCTGATGAACGCGGCAGTTATTTATCGGCCGATGATTAGGCCTATCCTCCGGCCTCGCGATCGTTTGTCAACCATCCCAGTGTGAACGCCGTGAAGGTCAACTTGCGATAGTTGTCGCGCTCGTAGATCAGACCGATGCGCCCATCGCGTAGGCGAGTCAGGCACGAGTAAGCAGACGAACCCTTGTAGACGGATTTTCCAACCGGCCACGTGCGGCCTTCATCATAACTGAGCCGGACGGTCATGTTGGCCCGTGAGCGGCTTGCCGGGTTGGCGAACAGGATGCGGCTCTTGTCGCCGTCGTCCGGCCATGAGTAGCGTAAGATAGTGGCCTGACAGGTGGCCTCGATAAGCACGCGATCAACGACGGCCGCGGACCAGGACTGTCCGCCGTCGAAACTGCGAGACACCAGCCGCTTGCCGCTGAGTTCCGGCTTGCCGGCGCGGCCCCAGTGGTTGCGCATGTTGATCAACAGGCCGGATTGGTCGCCGATGAGTATCTCGACAACCTGGCATTCATTCGTATGCGGCCCAACGATGCCGCCCAGTTTCCAGGTCTTGCCGTGGTCGTCGCTGAACATCACGTGTGAGTATCTAGTGGTTGGCTCGAAAGTGAATTTTATGTTTGGGAGTCGGGATAGAAGTGGAAAAGGCTCCGCGAAGTTGAGGTGAAGATTCGTATTGCTTGTTGTAAAAGCACGCAAAACGGAGTCAACACGCT
>CAUZVF010000446.1:0-5595 GCA_963582955.1 Planctomycetota bacterium | reverse complement strand
CGCGGCGGCAAAAGAAGAGCGCCACAATCTTCGACACTCCTCATGCCAGTTCCGCCCGAAAATCACAGACCACAGAGACTTTCGGGACACCCACTAACTCCAGGTGGCGGCCGATCGTCTCGTCGACCCGGCGGTCGAATTCCGGATCCCGTGCGGAAAGACAACGCCGTGCACGTCGGAATCGGCTCCGCAACCATCGACGGGCTACCCTCGAAAGCAGAAAACCGTCATCCCGCACATCGTCGTCTAACTTGATCTCGGCCAATAACAGTCCGACCGACGCACACAACTCGGCGATCGCTGCGTCGGGGGCAGAACGCAGCGTCTCACTCGTCCGCAATCGGCAACAGGTCGGCGCGGAAGCATCCGGCGGCGGACAGACGCCTGCATCCACCGCAGCCAGATACAGGAAGATCGCTTCATAGCTCAACAACGGCAGCGAGCCCACACCGTAATACAAATGCTGAAAGCTGCAGCACCGGGCATACACCTGCCGGTATGCGGCCGGACGACCCGTTGGACGAAGGAATCCAAACATGCTCGATGCCGTAATTGATTGAGCGATCCCGACTTTCGCTTGACGTGCGACGAGTCTAATTTGCCCGCACCATGATTGCCATCAAATCCCAACGGTTATTTTCTGATGAGCTGGGAAAACTCAACGTCATTAGCGAAACGATTGGCTTTCTCGGTGATTTCGCTTTGGTGTTTTAGCTTGTCGAACGGAAGTTGACTGTCGATGAGTCCCAGATCGTAGATCAACCGGTCGGAATAGCCGGGAAACAACACCTTCAGGTTGGCCGGCAACTTTCGCTCGTTCACATGGTTGAAGTGCTTCAGAATATTACTCGAGCAGTTGTTCGTCAGTGAATTGTAGAATTCTGGCTGATCGCGAAGTTGGTTGGCACGGCGAAGCATCGACACGAACATGTCGCGGATTTTCTCACGTGAAGCGCGGATTGGATAGAGGTACACACGGTCGTTTCGATACTTTGTTCGCAGCAGGATGACATCACGCTCATCGGCAACGACATACATCAGTTCGCATTGCCGCAGCAGGCCCCGAAAAGGTGAATACGATTCTCCGCGTTCACGTCGCACTTCCACCGAAATCGCCACGCGCCCGCCATCTTCGAATCCGAAAATTACAAACGTGTGAGCTGCCGCGTTCACGCTCTGGAATGGTACAACAATAAAGTCGGCCGACTGGATGCGTCTTAGATCAAAAGTGCGGTCGTCATAAGCCGTGGTGTAGTCTTCGGCGGAACGGTATTCCGTGTTGCGAACGTTTTGAATCGAGACGGTGTTTCCGTCAAACTTGCACAGCGGCAATGTTGCGAGATCCGGTTCCCATTCTCGTTCATTGGACGGGCGTTGAATCAACCACCAACCGGCAAATGTGACGGCGACGGCAAGCAGTATCATTTTCAGTCGCGTCTTCAGATTCCAAACGTGTGGACGTGCCTCCTGATGCAACTCAAAACGGGCGACCACGGCGTCGGCCAACAAAACAATGATACAACCAATCCATTGCAGAAACGGGAGAAAAAGCAGTATCAGAGGGCTTTGCGGATCTGGACGAATCAAAAAGGCGTCAACTAAAACAATGGCACTCCATCCCACGATTATGAGGCTGCCAATCGATGTGATCCGCGATCGAATCCGCGAACGCTCACGGCGGAGCAGACGCATCAAGAGCCAGTAGGCACTTTGGGTCCATGCGATCAAGACGAGCGTAAGCAGTAAGCCAGGTACAATTCTGGCCGCGGTGGGACCGACGAAAATGGTGGTGACGAACGCAACGACCATCACCACGAACGTCGCGAATGCATTGGCCGCAGTGACCCAGAGCGCGACAGTTCGAATGCGCATTGATGTCTTGTCAATCGAATCCGCGTGATTCTGGATGCGTACCATCATGCCGTTCAAGACAAGTCTCGCAGCGACAGGAAACTACTCTTTCGTTGGCTAAACGCAATTTCTGTCACGATTCAACGACCCTGCGGCGAACGGGACATTGTCATGCTTTGACCGCGACACTCATTCCTTAATGTTGTAGCAGTGCAAGACATCCTGGTCGCGCAGGTACAAGTGTCCGTTGGAAATCACCGGGTGTGGCCAGCTTTCTCCGTTTCGCGTGGCGATTTTGAACGTGCTCTTCAGTTTGTATTCCCGAGGATTGGCTTCGATCAGCGCCATGGTGCCGTTCTGGTAGCGGAAATACAGGTGTCCGTCGGCGAAAGCGATCGCGGCGGAACCCGATCCGGCGCCGCGTCCGATCCGCCATGCCCTCTTGCCGGTCTTCATCTCGATACACAACGGGAAACCATTATTTTGTCCGTGTCCGCAGTAAATGTATTCTCCAATGCGAATCATTCCACCGTGGTGATTCTGCATTTTGTTGGCAGCGAGGAAATAGACCTGTTCGGCACGCACACCACTGCCGTCGCGAACCAGTTTCAATAAAGCGCTACCGGTGCCGTAGCCGGACGAACAAAACACGTAATCTCCTTGGACGATGGGCGTTGGGATATTCGCGGTCCCGTTCGCAACTCTCTCGTATCGCCACAACAGCGTTCCATCTTGGGCATCGACACCGATGATGGCGCGGCCCATCAATTGGATGTACTGCTTCACGCCGGCCCCTTGGCTGATCACGATCGAGGAATAACCCGCCCCGCCGATGCCTGAAACGGCGGATTTCCAAATCACGCGGCCGGTTCGTTTATCGAGTGCGGCGATGGCCGCGTCCTGGGCACCGGGAGTACAGATCAGGCGGTCGCCGTCAATCAGCGGAGATTCCGAATAGCCCCACCCCGACATCATTTTACCGCCAAAATCGCGGCTGAAATTCTTGCTCCAGACGGTATCGCCGTCGGTGGCCTTGGCGCACAGTAAATCGCCGCCTTTGCTGATCCCGTAAACGAGCTTGGTGTTTGTATCGACCGTCGGAGTCGCGTTCGGGTTGCCACCGCCACCAACTTTGGCTGTCCACAACAGATCGCCGCTCTTACGTCCAACCGCGGCAATCGTCGTGCCGCGCTGGCTGCCCATCGTGTAGATCACGTCTTCCACGACGGCCACGCTGGCCATGCCGCCGCCGAGTCCGTGCGCCGTCCAAACCAACGGCGGACCATCGGAGGGCCATTCTCTCAACAAACCTGTTTCCTTGGAGATTCCGTCACGATTCGGACCGCGCCACGAAGGCCAGTCGGTGTTGACGGCCGCCACCGTGGGAGCAGCACCGTCAGCGGGCGCGGCAGCAACAGTCCGTGCATTTGTCTGGCTGTCTGCCGACACAGGAGGATTGTCTTCATCGTTTGCCGTACTGGCTTGCCGGGCCTCTGTCGAGTCGCCGGCATTCAAATCGGCATTGCTTCGGCCGAGAAAGAAACCAACAACAGCAAAAACGATTGTCGCCGTGATCACTGCGGCGGTGAATTGTCGAGGTCGCTCTTTCAGGATTCTCATGGACTCAGAAACCCAATTTCGTCGTCGATCATCATCGGCGTAGTCGTCGAGGGATCGTTCTGTCTCTTGAGAATTCGAGGCGGGACGTCTTCGAGTACTCGGTCGCACGCGTGTTGATGTTACCACCGAGCTATCCCCAGAAAACAACCCTTGTTCCTCACTGGCGGGCCACCACTGAGTGACGCCGTTGCTTCTGATCAACGTTGTTGGCTCGATCTCGCCCGTTGCCGCCAAGTTCTGCAAATACTCATGCGAAACAGGCCCAAGAACTCTCCTTTGCTTTGCGTAGTACCATTCGTCGGGCATCGCGTTCACTCCGAATTTATAGGAATAAGCCGTCCCGAATGTTAACAAATGTTGGATCGTTGCCCCACGGTCAAGGGGATCCGGTTCAACGCGATTCGGCACAGATGCCAAATGTTTGTTCAATCATTCGTAGGGATGGATTGTAAACACGTTTAGTTTTACAGGCTGGGGATTCGGTTTTACGTCAGCTTCGCAATCGGCTGCCCGTGGTAAATGTGGTGGGGACGGTTTAGGTTGTCGCGCCATGCCGCCGTTTGTGGGATTGCGAGGGCGTCGTAAATTGTTGCAGCGAAGTCTTCCGGAGAATGCCGGTCGGCAATGGGATAGCCACCCTGCTTGTCGGATGCTCCGACGACGGTCCCACCTCGCACACCGCCTCCGGCGAACAGGACGGTTTGCACCGGGCCCCAATGGCCGCGTCCTGGACCGGGATTCTTCGACCCTTTCGTTCTGAAGACCTTGGGCGTGCGACCAAATTCGCTGGCCATCACAACCAGCGTTTCGTCCAGCAGGCCGCTTTCCGCCAAGTCATCCAGCAGCGCCGAGATCGCACGATCGGCGGGCGGCAACAGGCGGTCCTTGAGTTCCGGAAACTGCTCGCCGTGAGTATCCCAGGTAAAGTTATGGCCCAGGTTGACCTGAATCACGTTGACTCCGGCTTCGACCAGGCGGCGGGCCATCAACAACGACCAGCCGAATTTGTTCTGGCCGTATCGGTCGAGCACTTTGGCATCCGCGCTGAACACGTCAAAAGCGTTTCGTGTCTGCCCGTCGGTCAACAACGAGATGACTCGCTCGCGATTTCGATCGAAATCCGCGACTTCGGCGAACTTTTCCAAATCACGCCGCTGACCGTCAATCGCTGACAACAACACTTGACGTTCGGCAAGCCGCTGATCGTTCATGTCTGGCGGCAACTGTAGTCGCGGTGTCTGGAACAGCGTGTTGGACGTGTGCTTGTGAGGCTTGTGGTACTCGATGAAGTTAAAACAATCCGGGCAGGCGCCGCGTGTCGGGTATCCATTGCCTTTGCATTCGCGCGTCGCTTCCACAAGCCACGGATCGTGCTGGATGCCCATCATGCCGGCCGTCTGTCCCGGCACCTGGATGGTTCCGTTGTAATACAGCATTTCCGGCAGCAGCATCGCGTTGGGAAGCTGGCTGTGAGATTTGGTGGCATAGCCGGCTTGCGATGCGATCGAAGGCCAGTCCCCTCGGCTGGCGACGTTTTTGTATCCCGGTGGCAGCGGCGTGCGGCCACTCTGCATGATCATGCAGCCCTGACGGTGTCTTGTGTCGGGGTGTGACATCGAACGGACCAGTGCAAACCGATGCGCCTGTTGAGCCAGCATCGGCAGGTGCTCGCAGATTCGTATGCCGGGAGTGCTGGTGGCGATCGGTCGAAATTCCCCGCGGATGCTGTCCGGCGCATCGGGCTTCATGTCGAAAGTTTCCAACTGCGACATGCCGCCGACAGCGAAGATAAAAATCACCGATTTCGCGCGGCCCACCCGAGCGTCAGGGGCCGCCAGCGCCCGCATCTGGTCCAACTCGGCCATGCCAAGTCCCAAAATGCCGGCAGCCCCGGCTTCCACAAAACCACGACGTGTCAAAGTCGGGTGATGGAGCTGTTGAGATTCAGTCGAATGCGGCATCGGATGAACTCCGGCGAATGAGACCTTCGCAAAGTTGCGATCAGTATAGCAGAATCCAGGCACGGCGACCCGCGGAAATGACTGAGACCAACGGATTGCTGGTGCGCGGTCAAATCATAATCCTGGAATAGAGTCCGGGCATTATCACCCGACGCGCAAGCGA
>CAUZVF010000445.1:0-5595 GCA_963582955.1 Planctomycetota bacterium | reverse complement strand
ATCAACAATTGACACTGTGCCCAAATTCCGGCGACTCGTGTGCGACCGAAGACGCACCTGCAAAACGGATTACTTGACAGCACGCTACAACCAATCACCACGGCACGTCGAGTTTCAGCGACTTGGCCAGTTCTTCAAGTTGTGCGACGTGGTCGCGGTGGAAGGGGATTCCCTCTTTTTGCCAGAGGTTGGCGCGTTCCCATTCCAGTTCGCCAGGCATGCGAACTTTGTCAAATCCTTCGCTCGGTTGAAGCTGACGGATTTCAGAGATTGTCGCATCAGTTTCATCGTAGAATCGGTCCGGCTCGACAAAGTGATTCAGGTCGATGGCATAGAAGAAGTGTTCCGACGCGCCGATGAAAGGATCCTGTGGCTTTCGAATGGGCATTTTGCGTCCGACCAACGAACCGGCCAAGACGGAGCTTAGAAACGCGAGCCCGAACCCGCGCGGTCCGGCGGCCGGCAGCAGCGTCTTGGCATTGGCGGGATCAGTTGTGGGGTTTCCGTCAATATCGAACGCCCAGCCTTCCGGCAGCGGTTCGCCAAACATTTTTTTCGATTCGACCTTGCCCCAAGAACTGACGGCACAGGCCATGTCGAGTACGAAGGGCGCGCCCGCTTGAGTGGGAACTCCCCAAGCCATCGCGTTGTTCGCGGTCGCCGGTTGATGGGATCCGAATGCGGCAACCGTCGCCGGACCCGTACTTGTCGTGCAAAAGCCGATCATTCCTTCCTGGATCGCGAGCAGGCAGTAAACCGATGCGGCGCCGAAATGCTGGCTCCGCAGAACGCAGACGGTTCCCGTGCCGACTTCACGCGCTTTCTTGATTGCCAATTGCATGGCCTTGGTGGCGGCCACATGGCCCATTCCCTTGCCGGCATCGAGCACGGCCATCGCCGGCGTTTCATTCATCGTGATGATCAAGGACCGGGGATCGATCTCGCCGTTGTCTATCGCTTGGATGTAAGTGGGGACACGGCGGCTTCCATGCGAATGAATGCCACGCAGGTCGGCTTCGATCAGCCGGTCGGCAGCCATTTCCGCCTCGACGGCGTACATCCCTTTCTTTTCGTAGACTGTGGTGATGAACTGTCTGAGCACGTCGGCGCTGACGACGACTTCTTGCTCGGGATCGCGCGGAATATCAATCTGTTGCGGCATCTCTTGATTTTGCTCCCGGCGATGTCGTTGTATTTGTCGGCGATGATTACGGGCATGATCATTTCGCCGCGAATCAACTCACCTGCGTTTCAGAGTGATCCGCTCCGCACCAGAAACTTCCAATAACAATCACCGCTCAATTCGCTGAATCTTTGCAACTCGTGACAATAGCAACCGTGATTGCTGACACCTGTTGTAAATGTCTGGCTGAGGGCCGCGACGGATTGAGTTGCGGATTCTTGAGTGCTGGTTGTCTTAATCTTTTCGCTGTCCGTCGTTGACGGAGATTCCGCTGTTTCCTCGATTCGGAACGAGTGAACGACCAACATGATCGCTCCTGTCACGAGAAACATGTCGGCAAAATTGAACACCGGCCAATGAAACTCGCCGAAGGTGAAGAGCAGAAAATCTCGAACGGCGGGTTGCGGATTACCGGACGCGTCAACGAAACCATGAAATGTAACGCGGTCGTAGAGGTTCCCAAGTGTACCGGCCATGATGAAGGCCAGCGAGATGGTCAACCAAAGGCTGCTCGCCGCGCGTGCAATGAATAACCAATAAACGACACCGATCACCGCAACCACGCTCAATGCGGCAAATGCCCAGGTATAACCCTGTCCAATGCCCCATAATGCACCGGGATTAAAACTGGTAAACAGACGAAATGTCATCCATCCGCCGAACCAGTCGTATGACCAGTCACTGGAATGATGCGGATATCCGAGGTCGCGGAATACGGCGTGCTTCGAATACAGGTCCCAGGACAGGCCGGCTATCGAGAGAGCGAAAAAGCAAACGAATCGGTTTGCAGGAACCCGCGTCATAAAGCTAATTCTTCGCGCTTCCGTTCGCATTCAACACAGTTGCGAGCATGTGGAATGGCTCGCAGCCGCGTCTTTTTGATTTGAGCTTTCGATTGTGATTTGCCAGATTCCAGGCACAATTCACAGGAACCATAAGTTCCACTCTCGATGCGACCCAACGCAGCGGTGATTTCTTGGAGCGTCTCTTCTTCGTTTTCCACAAATCGCAACGAGAAGTCTTGTTCATAAGCATCCGTGCCAAGTTCTGCAATATGAGTTGGACTGGAAGAGTCGCCCGTCGCCTTCCCGCGAGTGAGCGCTACGTCCTTTAATTGCTCGACATCGCCGCGCAAACGAGCCCGAAGTGAAAGAAGTAAATCTCGGTACCCGCCCATCTCCAACTTCTTCATGCCGTCGCGATGCCTCATTCTCGGAATTGAAACGCGAAATAGGCGGTACATTATGCCCGTGACGACTTTCGCATTCAACCCGCTGGAACGCTGGAGAATCAACATTCATCGTATTTATTGAGGAAACGGCTGCTTGGGGAGCATTCCTTACAACACTCATGAAATTCATAACCTCATACAACGTAGTAGGTTAACGACCTGAACCATGTCGTTTAGATGAGATTTGCGTGGCTGGAATGTCCACCTTGATGCTGTTGAAGCTGCCGGGAATCGCAAGCAAAGCCAAAGCGGCAGCGATAGGATTGGCGGCCATTATCGACCGGAATCGGCCTAACCTGCCAACCGGCGCGGAGTCAAATAGCTGGCATTCGGTCGGATGAGCCCCGTTTGGCCCCCGTCCCATTCGTGGCTGTCGACTAATTCCAGGATCCGTTCGGCGACTCTCATGGCTTGCAGAGCCTGCTGGCCATCGACGATTGGTTGTCGCCCGTCGTGAATGCAATCGATGAACGATGTTAGCTCATCAAGCAGAGCGTTTGATGAAGCGACTGCCGGAGATTCGATGCGAATGTATGTCTGAAAAACGGCTTGTTTCAGTTGTTCGATGTTGGTGCCTGGTTGTTTGGCCAATTCGACGGGTGGTGTCCCGAATTTCAGCGCCTCGGTGGGAGTGTAACAAGTGACTTGGCAAGACGTGAAATCAACGTTCACGCAACCATCATCCGACCAAACCTGCATTTGCCGTTTCGCTGTCGGGTTAACGCGGCTTGCCGAAAGGTCGGCAACGCAACCGTTCTCGAATTCCAGCCGAGCCTGAATGCTATCGTCCCGGCCACTCATCAAGGAAAGTCCAAAAGCGTCGGCGCTTGATATCGGCGACTTGACGAGGTCGAGGACCAGATCGATATCGTGGATCATCAGGTCGTGGACGACTCCGATGTCAGTTGATCGAAATGCAAACGGGCTGAGCCGTTCACAACGAATGTACTTTGGTGCTCCGCAGAACCGTTTCGCCGTGATCATCGCCGGGTTGAACCGCTCGATGTGTCCCACTTGCAGAATCACGTCTTTCTGTTCGGCCAATTCCACCAACTCTTCCGATTCCCGGACGTCGCAAGCAATCGGCTTTTCGACGAAGACCGGAATCCCGCGGTTAATAAACTCCGAGGCGATTTCAACATGAGCCGTCGTGGGCGCCGCAATCGAAATCGCGTCAATTTGGCCGAGAAGCTCACGAAAGTCCGCCGTCCATTTCGTGTGGCAATCGTCGGCGACGCGGCGGCCTTGTTTGGCGTGAGGGTCGGCAACCGCGATGAGTTGCACCGATTCCAATTCTGAAAGGAGCCGTGCGTGGTGCTGGCCCAAGGCGCCAACGCCGACGACTCCCATTCTCAAACGACTCATGCTGCTCTCCGTTGTGGTTCTTCGCCGTCGCCCGCATCGTCGCGGTGCTGCTCACGCGCCCGGCCCATTGTTCCGTGTTGTTGAAGTTCGATGGCGTTCAGTAGGGCTGTCAGTTCAAACGGGAAGATCCCCTGCAATTTTTGTCGGAACTCATCGCGAACGTCCTCAACCTTCTTGAATTCGCGAAACAGCAGCCTGTGTGCCCGTCGGATGATTCTGATAGTGGCCTCGGCGATGCCGGCACGTCTCATGCCGACGATGTTGATCGTCTTGATTGTTGGATGATCGCTGCCGGCCGCCAACATGAACGGAGGAATGTCATGCGGCACACGGCATCCGCCGCTGACAAAACTCAGCATTCCCAAAGTCGAAAAGTGATGGACAACTGAATTCCCCGATATGATGGCGCCTTCTTGGATGTGAACGTGACCGCCCAACAACACGCCGTTAACCAGAATGACGTTGTTGGCGATGTTGCAGTTGTGAGCGACATGGCTGTTGGCCATTAGCAGATTGCGATTGCCGATCCGAGTGCAACAGTCTTCTTTTTCGGCGCCGCGGTTGACCGTCACGCCTTCGCGAAACGTGTTGTCGTCTCCGATTTCCAGCCGTGTGTTCGAGGCACGATAGCTCTTGTCTTGAGGTGCCTCGCCAATCACGCAGTTGGGCAGGAACCGGTTGCGTTTTCCCACAGACGTGTTACCGACGATGGTGACATGGCTGTCGAACCGACAATCATCGCCGATTTGTACATGCGGACCGATCAGGCAGAACGGACCTATTTCAACGTCGTCGCCAAGTTGTGCCCGCGGGTCAACTTGTGAGAGGCTGGAAATCTTGGTTGGCATTTCGACGTCGCTCCTTAACGAGGTTTGGCAGCTAATTCATCCTGCCTGTTTCGCGAAGTCGTTGATGATGGAATGAATATTACGCAGCCGGCTGGCCATCCGCCGGTTCAATTCGTGTCCCGAACAGTAGGCACAGATATGTCCTTGAATGTCGAATCCCGCCAGCGCGAGATCTCCCAGACAATCGAGGATCTTATGCCTCACGCATTCGTCGGGTGAACGCAATTCGTTGCCGATTACTCCGTCATGTGTGAACACGACCAGATCCTGTGCCGTGACACGGGATCCATAACCCTTGGCTTTCAGCGATTCGATCTCGGACTCTTGAATGAAAGTTCGCGCGAACGCCAATTCGTCGCGAAACGTGTCGCGTTGCACTTCCACGGTCAAAATACGTGGCGGGATCGGCGAGCGGGGACCGTAGTCGAGGTGGTAGGTAATCGCCAAGATTGGCCGGCTGAGAGGCCGAGCGATAATCTCACAGTCGTTGCCTTCTTTCGCAACGTGAATCTGCTCGCCAATGACGTGCAATTCCCGCAGCGCGGCTTGTTCCACGGCGCCGGCTTCGTTCAGACAATCGACGATCGGCCGTGACGAGCCGTCGAAACCGGGAACTTCGGGAGCATTCAGTTCGACCAGGCAGTTGTCGATTTGCAGTCCGGCGAATGCCGCCATGACGTGTTCGATCATTTGCACCGACACGCCGTCGTGTTCAACACCTGACCGCCGATCGGAATCGGCGATCGCATAGTCGATCGTTGCCGGAATTGGCTTCGAGCCTTCGCAATCAACGCGCTGAAACGCGATGCCGTGATTCGGTGGAGCGGGAACAAAACGCAACGTAACGTCGGCACCGGTGAAGAAACCGATTCCAGATGTTTCAATCTCGCGTTTGATTGTTCGTTGCGGCCGCTGTTCCATCTTGGCTTCGCTGTTGAGACTCTTTGGTGTAATCGATTACGAGTTCA
>CAUZVF010000444.1:0-5597 GCA_963582955.1 Planctomycetota bacterium | reverse complement strand
CAACAAATTGAAATCCTCCAATTCGTCGCGACGCGGTTCAAGACTTATGCGACCTTCTTGAACCTACGAGTGAAAATCTTTGAAAACGTCAGTTGGATCAGCCATTACGTTCGGAATCGACACAAATCATCATACAGGTGAGACATGTTCGTTGAAACTCCCAAATTACCCAATTTGCCTCCCCGTCGAAATCGTAATCGGGCACACGACTGACGACGTCGAAGTCGATTACCGCAAAGTTTGAAGCCTTTGTCAATAATTCCGATCAAGTAAAGCTTATCCGTTCAATCCAGAAGATTCGAGACAATCTGTCAGAACGGTCGAAACAGTTATACTGAAAATACTGCTGCATCGAACGTGACGGAACCTACGACGTAAATTGAGTTGCTCGGACGATTGCGGCTTCGAAGAAAGGGGAGTCAAGGAACGAATGACTGCCGAATCACACACTCGACGATGCCGGTTTCTGTCGGCCCCATTCAACGTGAGCGTTATTTGGTTGCGTCAGATTGTTTCGCAGATCTCGCACGACTGCTTTTTCGTGGCGCTGTGTGCGACGTTGGTCACTTTAGTTCCCGCGACAGTTCACGCTGCACCTCCAGATAGTGACAGCTTGACTGAAGCGTTGTCTGCGCCATTCCCGGATCTCTCGGAAGACGAAGCAGATAGCATGTCTGGTCTTGATCAATTCTTAAATCTATCCGACGACAAATCGCATCTCGATGACCCTGCACGTGATGCTAACGAAGACGCGGTAAATGGCGCTGTCGATCCCACGGATTCGAGGCAGAACGCGGATATCGACCTGCACCCAATTGGAGGCAGCGACGAATTCCCACCGATCAGTTCCTTACGCCCAAGTACGATATTGAGCGAAGGGAAAGTTCCCGAAAACACAGGGAAACAGGGAATCTTGAGGTCGGGCACGCTCTCATTCGATCTTTCAAGCAGGGGCGATCAGGAACAACTCACGCAATCAAAACGACGCTATCAATTCTACCATGCCCCATTGTATTTTGAAGATGCCGAACTGGAACGCTGTGGACGATCCTTTGGTGCTTTTCAGCCGGTGATTTCAGCGGCTCATTTTTTCGGCACACTGCCGCTTGTCCCCTACAAGATGGTGAATCAGCCGCCAACGCGTGCTGTGCGTACTCTTGGAGACTGCCGGACCTGTGGACGATACTGTTGTCGCGACAACTTCTTGCCGTCGTTCGACGGGACGGCGGCGTTGTTCGAGGCGGGTGCGATCACGGGATTGATCTTTTTGGTTCCGTAGACAGCGTCAAAGAGTCCACGCGTACGTCGTCACACCGATCATCCCGGCCACACCGAAGAATCCCCTTGCGAGTAGTCACCCAAATTCCTACTTCCATGGTGACGATTTCTGGGTTGACGAATGGTCTCTTTGCCCAGAGTCTGCTTCGTGCGATCAGATTCCGCTCTTAACTGACGTCGCTGACCTGCGAGCGGATTTGATGGTAACTTTGCTCGCTGCATCTTGAAGCCGTGCCCGCAGTGATCGACATGCGTGGAACCTAAACCTACTGATTCGAACATTCAATTTGTAACGATTGTAACGAGAAAAGCGATTTGGAGAGAAATAGTGGTTTTGCCGCCAAATGCAACCGATTTTGATTTGAGAGGCTACGTGTAAACTGCAGACGACGATCAGTGTTCCGATTCATATATTCACGAAATGTCGGTAAAAAATCGGACGCTGCGTTACCGGTCTGGTGATTGTGGCTCGATATGAGCGGGTTTGGCGCTAGTTTGACCGGTTTGAAGAGCGGGGATTCTCAAGACAACACGATGAAAGAATTCAGACCTTTGTCGTATCGGCCCGAATCGATCATCCAATTGACCCAATGGCTGTTTGGTGCGCAATGCGTCCGAAGTCTTGTAGAACCATTTACAACAATTAGCCTATGGCTTTCGCTCGCGGTTGTAGTCGGGGCGATGGCCGGCTGCAACATGTACAAGAAAAATAGAGTGCTGCAAGCAGACGGCGTCGAACATTACGAATCGCTTTCGGATCAGATCGCCTATACAGACATGGAAAGTGATCCGCGCGGTCGCGCGGAATTGCTGGAACGTCCTCACACCGGTCTTTCGGATTACTCACCCGAGTATTGGGACTTAAGTCTTGAAGACGCGATTCGATACGCTCTAAAGAATTCGACCGTCTTACGCGATTTGGGTGGAACTATTCTGCAATCTCCTGAAACCGTCCAAACCAAATTTGGTTCGGCAATTCAAAGGACCAACCCTCGCTTCGGCATGGAAGCCGCGCTGAGCGCATTTGATGCGCGATTCTCGTCGCGTGCATTGTTTGAGAATAATGATCTGGCATTGAACAACACGTTTCTCGGTGGCGGGACCCGTTCTCTGAAGCAAGACCTCAATGACTATCAGACGGAAATCTCGAAACGGGCTGCAACTGGAACAGAGTTCATCCTGCGTAACAACACGAATTATGATGCTAACAACGCGCCTGGCAATCGCTTTAGTAGCGCCTGGTCGACAAATATCGAAGCCGAGTTTCGTCATCCGCTTCTGCAAGGGGGGGGAGTTGAATTCAATCGAATTGCCGGACCGCTTTCGGTCCCCGGATTCACGAACGGTTTTCTGATTGCGCGGGTAAATTCGGATATTACGCAGGTCGACTTTGAGATTGGACTTCGCAACTTTCTCAGTGATGTGGAGAACGCATATTGGGAGCTGTATTACGCTTATCGGCTGTTGGAAGCAAAAACTGCGGCGCGCGAAGTCAAGTTAGAAACGTGGCGTCGCATTAAAACACAGGGAGAAATCGGGCGTCGGGGAGGTGAAGCCGATCAGGAAGCTCTCGCTCGCGAGCAGTTCTTCCGTTACGAAGCCGACGTTCATAATGCCCTCTCGGGACGGCCGTTGGAAGGCACACGCACACAAAGCGGCAGCAGTGGAGGTGCCTTTCGCGGCACAGGTGGACTGTATCTGACCGAGCGAAGATTGCGGTTGATCGTAGGCGTGCCGATCTCTGAAAAACGCTTAATCCGCCCGATGGATGAACCCACGGTCGCGCCGCTTTCGTTTGACTGGGCCGCGATTGTCAACGAGGCGTTGACACGGCGGCCGGAGTTGAAGCGTCAGCGACTGTTGGTCAAACGGCGGGAAATGGAACTCACGGCCAGTCGCAATTTTCTGGCGCCAAGGCTAGATGCAATCGGCCGTTATCGCTGGCGTGGGTTTGGACGCGATCTCTTCCCGCAAGGTGAGAGAAACAAATTCGAGGACGATGGGACGTTGAATGCGAACCGCGCCGCCGTACAGGATTTGTTCAATGGCAATTTTCAGGAATGGCAATTGGGGCTGGAGTTATCGGTACCGATTGGCTTCCGCCGCGCCCATGCCGCCGTCCAAAATGCCGAGCTTCTGTTAGCCAAGGAGCGAGCGATCCTGCGAGAACAGGAGCGGCAGATTGTTCACGATCTCAGCAACGCGGTCGCTGAAATGGATCGGGCCTATCTTGTGGCGCAGGCCGAATGGAATCGATTTCGAGCTGCGAAAGCACTGCTTGAATCGTTGGAAACGACCAGAAAGGAAGGGCGGCCCGTAGATCTCGCCAAACAACTGGATGCCCAAAATCGATTCGACACCGGTCAGATCCGTTATTTTCTTAGTCGCGTCGAATATGCACTGGCAATCAAAAATGTAAACTTCGAAAAGGCCTCCCTGACCGAGTACCACGGCATTGTCGTTTCAGACGATTTTTCCGAAGTCGATGGATGGAATCAGCCCTTCAAAACCTCAAACCAAAAGCCAAGTGCTCTTGAAACGCCGGATTTGCTGACAGATTGGAGCGAAGACGAGCCTACCTCACCGTTGCTGACGACTCTCAACGATGTGGCGGATGAACTCGATCCCCTGTTTGCCGGTGCGGAACCTGAGAATCAGGATCAACCGCAACTCAAAACGCCGCAAGACGATTTCGAACGTCTTCCAAACTACAGTTCATTTCTGGAACGGGCTGTCATTCACCTGAGTGAGCAGCAACGTTTGGAAGAGGCATTTGAAATCGTGAGTTTCATGGCCGGAGATACTCCCGACTTTGATGCCGGTGTATTCATGAGCAAACTCTTCCTCAATGCGGGCAGGTATGACGACGCCCGGGCGTGGGCAGAACAAGCACAAGAGCGTGCCAGCGAGTCTCACGCCGAAACGATTCGTCATATCTTAGCGGACCTCAATCTGAGAAAAGGACTGGAAAACAACGACACGCAACAGTTAACGAAGGCGCGCAATGGCTATCTCGAAGTTCTTGCCAACCATCCCGATCATTTCGCCGTCGCCAACAACTTGATATGGCTGTTGGATTCCCATTTCGGCGAGTCCGACGAGGCCATTCAACTTGTTGAACGCCTACGCCAACAGCATTCCATTGACGCATTGCCGATAAGACTGATCGATACAATGATGACGATGTATTGTAAGGCCCACCGATTCGAGGACGCACGCCAATTAATCCAAGAAGCCATCGCCAACAAGCCGAATTCGGCCGTCCTGCATTTCCAGGCTGGATTGCTGAATGCCGACATTCAAAACGACATCGTAGCACTCACAGAATTTGACAGTGCCGTTGATATGGGGCTCTCGGTGCAGAGGGTCCAACACGTACGAATCGTGGCAGAATCGATTGAGCGTCGCTTAGCCGAGACGGCTGATGACTTCGAAACATGCGTTTTTATGTCCAAACGCGCCATGCGAAATGGCCGGTATGATGCTGCAATGCGGTGGACCGAGAAACTGATGAAGTCCGCGGCATCAAACAAACGACCATCGATTCAGCAATTGCAGGCCGAAATCAAGTTGCACGAGGGAATGCTAGGGAAAAACAAACAACGTATTGTCGAGGCATGCGATATCTACGCGGAAATTCTCGCGAGCCATTCCGATAACTTCGTCGTCGCGAATAATCTCATTTGGTTGTCGGGTTTTGAACTTGATGATGTCGATCGGGCACTGAAGACCGCCAAAACAATTCGACAGTCCAATGGTGTTAGTCAATTACCGGTTCGACTGATTGACACGATCTTGACCGTTTACTGCAAAGCTGGGCTAGTGGATGAAGCGTCAAATCTTGTTGAAACCGCTCTGGAAATCAAACCGGATTCCGCGCTCTTGCACTTTCAATCAGGAATGATTCATTGCAAAGTCAATCGACCGGAGGCTGCACGAACCGAGCTAACAAGGGCACTGGAATCAGGACTAACTGGGTCGAGGGCAAAGGCAGCGAAACGTCAACTTGCGGAACTCGAAGCAGAGCCGCGACGCTAGCCCAGATGACGACGGATGTATTCCTCGATTCCCGAAGGCTTTGGTTCGAACTGTTCAGTTTCAAACAGTTGCCGTAACAACGGCGCCGCTTTCGGATCGTCAATCCTTACCAATAGTTCGGCAATTTCGGTGATCGGCCTTCCGTTGTCGATCAGTGCGTCGACTAAAGCATCGGCCGCGGCAGTCCCGCAGTTAAGTAGTATTTTCGAGGCTAATTCCTTTTTCCTCTCGGCCGTGTCGGTTAGGGCGTGATACGAGTGGCTGCAAAAAACCATTGCCAG
>CAUZVF010000443.1:0-5598 GCA_963582955.1 Planctomycetota bacterium | reverse complement strand
TAAACAGATACGGATCGACGCTTTGTAGGCTTTTAATTTTAGTAGGCTCACGATCGTGCCGTTTTGACCAGACTTCGCGAGTTTTCGTCAGTGGGTTTTTGCCCCTTCCGAAAGCCGATTCGGGAACCAAAACCTTGTAGACCACGAAGACGTAATCCTCGTCTTTATCTTTGCCCTCGAATTCTATCCAACGGCACTTTTCGCCGTCGACGGTTTTCTTGCCAACGCTGCGAACGGTCCATCTGGGATGTTTCTCACGGTTTCCTTCTTTGATCGTCACGAAATACTGAACCCACGAGCCATCTGCTGGCAACGTCTGAATCAGCGATTCCGCGTGGACGGAAATGGAGCCAACCAGAATCAAACCGACGCACATTGTCAATCGTGCAATTGTCATGGTTTCAATCCACATACAAGAATTCGTTCGAGTTAAAGATGACGCGACATAACGGCGCCAAACCGTGTTGATTCACGAAACGATCCAACAGCGCGCGCTCGTCGGCTTCCGGCATCCGATTGTAGGCCAAGTCAAATGCTCGCTCAATTTGTTTGGATACGTCGTTGCCCGCGTCTTGACGGATTCGATCGGCGAATCGCTGTGACATCCGCAGGACGAATGAATTGTTCAGCAGAGCCAACGATTGAATGGGCGTCGTCGTTACGGCGCGTTTGGGAGCTTTCGCCGACGGGTCCGGGCAATCGAATGCGTCGAGGAACCGATTCCGGCCCGATCGGACCCAAGTGCGATAGACGCTGCGGCGATTGAACAAGTCACCGACGGGATCGCGCATCTCGTAAAACTGCGTGTTGCGAACAAAAGTTGTGAAGTCATAAAAGCCGGGACCGCCGACGTTGTGATTCAACTGTCCGGCAACTTTCAAAATCGTGTCTCGCAGCGATTCGGCGTCCAACCGCATCGGAGTTTTTCGCCACAGAAACCGATTGGCGGCATCAACTTTCGCGGCCGCGGCCCGGAATCGAGACGATTGCCGGTAGGTCGCCGACATCACAATCGTCTTGTGCAAGTGCTTTAGGCTGAAGTCGTTCGCGATCAAATCCGCGGCCAGCCAATCGATCAGTTGCGGATGCGTGGGACGCCCGCCGTTGAATCCAAAATCACTGGGTGAATCGACCAGTCCCACTCCGAAGTGGTAATGCCAAAGTCGATTGGCAATCACGCGTGCGAAGAGCGGGTTACGTCGGTCGGTAATCCACTCGGCCAGTTTCTTGCGACGCTGATTGTCGGGAGCATCCGGCTGCAGCCCGAAATCCGGTTCGACGTTCTGCAATGCCTTCACGCCGCCGGCGGACACCAAATCGGCCGGCTGTGTCGTGTTCCCTCGAACCAACAACCGCACGACATCGGCGGGTCGGCCGCTAGGATTCACCGCGTAGACGCGGTCGGATTTCTGACGCACTGCATGAGTTTTCAATTGTCCCAACTCGAAACGGATCCGTTGATGACGTTCGCGCTGCTTGTCGGTCATCCGTGCCAGCAATTCGCCTTCGGGGATGTAGTCGCTATCGACTCCCGCCGAAGCGGCGACTTCGCCAGCCGAAAGGGCTCGGTCGTAGAGTTGGGCGCGATCGATGGCTCCCGACAACATGCGATTGCCGCCAGTCGGACTGTGTCGCAGGCCGAATAACACGTTCGATTTCCCGGAATCGTACGTGACCGGTCCCGACGACTTGTACGATTTGCCGTACGGCTGGCCATTGCGGTAACCGGTAATCGTTCCGTCGGCGTGATAGGTGATGGCAACATGCACGATCCCGCGATCGGCTTCCCGTTCTTCGGGTCCGCTGAAACTCTTGGTTCGGACAAAGCCGTTGCTGCCCGCCATCCATCGTCCGGGCTCGCGTTCTCCGAAGACGATGGCGTCGAATTGCCCGCCGCTCGTTCCCTGCAGGCTCACCACGCCTCCGCCCCGTTGAGTCAAATTCGACAGCGAAACCCAGGCCTCCAGAGTCTTTTCCTTCAAATTCGTTTGCAGTGGCGCGGTCGAGACGTAACAAGTGCTCTTGCCGCTGAGTTGTAATGCCCCATCTTTGATGCTTGCGTCGCCGTGGGCCGTGCCGTTCAGATTGCCGAGTTCGTCTTTCAAGCCGTTGTCGAAAGTCCACCGTGCGATTGGTTTCGGCGGTCGCGGACGCTTTTGGCGGTTTACTTTCCGTTCGGCCAGAATCGCAAGCCGCACTGGTGATTCGATCACTGTAATCTGTTTCTGCAATTCCTCGATGCGGCGTGAGAGCCATCCGTCGCCGATGGGTTTCAGTTTGATCTGCCGTTCGCCATGACGCACTCCGCCGAGTGCCGACGCCAATTGATAGTACTCCTTTTGAGTAACGGGATCGAACTTGTGGTCGTGACAACGTGCACAATGAACCGTCAGTCCCAGAAACGTCTGGCCGACTGCGCTGACGATGTCTTCCAATTCATCCTGCCGCACGACGGCCTTCATCGCGGCACTCTGTTGGCTGTTACCGACTTCGTCATACGCGCCTGCCACCAGAAACCCGGTGGCGATCGTGGCGGACGCATCACCCGGTTTCAGCACGTCGCCGGCAAGCTGCATGCGAGCAAACTCGTCATACGGCATATCGTCGTTCAATGCCTGAATCACCCAATCACGATAGCGCCAGGAATTCAGCCGGATTTTGTCGCGTTCGAAGCCCTGACTTTCGCCAAAACGCGCAATGTCGAGCCAATGCCGTGCCCAGCGTTCTCCGTAGTGCGGTGATTGCAGCATCCGCTCGACGAGTTGCTCATAGGAATCCGCCGACTTGTCGTTGACGAACTTCGTGACGTGTTCGGGTGAAGGCGGCAGACCGAGCAGGCCGAACGACAGCCGACGAATCAACGTGCGGCGATCGGCCGGCGACGACGGCGACAGTTTCTTCTCTTCAAGCCCGGCGAGAGCGAACTGGTCGATCGGATGTTTGGACCAATTCTGCATGCCGACGTTTGGCAATTCAGGCCGCACAACTGGTTGCAACGCCCACCAGTCATAACCAGCGCGAGAATCGGTCGTGAACCGGAATGGGTCGATGCGTTCGGTTCCCCATCGGGCGCCGGCAACGATCCACGTTTTCAGAATGGCTTTCTCTGTGGCAGACAGCGGCTTCTTGGGAGGCATCTCGTCGTCGTCGATGCGTTGCCACAGCAAACTCTGGCCGGCGTTTCCGGCGACAATCACGCGACCACTCTCGCCGCCCTTCAGCGCGGTCGATTTCTGGCTCAGATCAAGACCGCCCTTCCGGTCAGAACTGTTGTGACAATCCAGACAACGCCGCGCGAGCAACGGAGCAATGGCCCGGTCAAAATCAATCTGAGTTGATTGGCCTTGCGCGTGACAAACTGATGCGGCAGTTAAAAGCAGCAAGACCCAGCAGATTCCACAAACATTCTTCATCAGAACGACTTTCTCTGGTCCAACCTGTTGAGGGACAACGAACCAACGGCGACGCAAGTAGAGAATATCCAATCGACAAGATAGCATAAAAGTGGACTTCGTTTTCTCCGTTTGCTTCTGTTCGAACGAGACTCGTGATTGGAATTGAACAGAAGCGAACGAAGAAAACAAAGCAATGAGTTGAGGAACACAGATGAAACACGTCGCACAGCTTTGTACCGGACTGGTGATCGTCGCTCTTGCCATGCCCGCTCGACAAACGGCAAACGCCGACGACTTGAAAACAGGGAAGCCGTTCGGAATCGCCAAGCGGATTCCGTGGAGGACGTCGCGTATCACGGGTTCTCCCGAGCCGCCGCCGCCCTATCGCGTCGAACGCGCCTTTGGAAAACTACAATTCAAACAACCGGTCATCCTGACGAACGCTCCGGGAACCGACCGATTGTTTGTCGTTGAGGTCGGAGGCCGTGTTGTCTCTTTTCCAAACGATCAAGCCTGTGAAAAAACCGATTTGGCCATTGATCTTTCGAAAGAGATCGACGGGATGTCGCGTGTCTATGGTTTGGCGTTCCATCCCGATTTCGAACAGAACCGGTATTGCTACATTTGTTATGTCACAAAAGAGAAGCTCGCCGATGGAACTCGTGTCTCGCGGTTTCGCGTCAGCAAACAGAATCCGCCGCGGATTGATCCCGCCAGTGAGGAAGTGATCATCTCGTGGCTGTCGGGCGGCCACAACGGTGGGTGCATGAAATTCGCGTCCGACGGATGCCTGTATATCACAACCGGCGACGGGTCGGGTCCATTTCCGGCCGACATCCACGACACTGGCCAACGCATCGATGACTTGCTGGCCAGCGTGTTGCGGATCGACGTCGACCATCCCGACGGCGACAAGCGGTATTCAATTCCGGCGGATAACCCGTTCGTCACGGTCGACGGAGCACGCGGCGAAGTCTGGTCTTACGGTTATCGCAACCCGTGGAAGATCAGTTTCGACGCTGCCACGAACAGCCTGTGGGTCGGCGACGTCGGTTGGGAGATGTGGGAGATGATCTATCGCGTGCGTCGCGGTTTCAATTTTGGCTGGAGCATCGTCGAGGCCAGCCAGTCGGTGCATCCCGAACGTCAGCGCGGGCCGAATCCGATCGAACCGCCGACGATCGCACATTCACACACCGAGTCGCGGTCGATCACCGGCGGACTTGTCTATCGCGGCAAGCGGCTGCCGAAGTTACATGGCTCGTACGTTTACGGCGATTACGTGACGGGAAAAATATGGGGCGCAAAGTTCAACGACGAGAAAGTGACCCAGGTCACCGAACTCGTCGATACGCCGCTGCAGATCATCGGCTTCGGAGCAGACAATGCGGATGAAATGTACTTCATGAATTACGCTGACGACGGAGCCATCTGGCGGCTGGTTCCGAACGACGTGAAACCGACGAATGAAGAGTTCCCGCGCAAACTGAGCGAAACCGGGCTGTTCGTGTCCGTCAAAAATCACAAGCTGGCACCAGGAGTCATTCCGTACGACGTCATCGCCGAACCTTGGGCCGATCATTCAATCGCACATCGATTTGTGGCGATTCCCGGCACCGGACAACTTGGTACTTACAAGAGCAGTAACGCGCAGATTGGCTACATCAAGGGCGAGTGGAGTTTCCCCAACGATTCGATTTTGGCCAAGACGATTTCTCTGGAAATGGAAGCCGGTAATCCCGCGAGTCTGCGTCACGTTGAGACGCAGGTCCTGCACTTCAACAAGGATACGTGGAAAGCCTACAACTATATCTGGAACGACGATCAGACCGATGCCAAATTGGCCGGAATCACGGGCAGCGACCGCACTTTCTCGGTGGCTGATTCCAAAGCTCCGAGTGGAAAACGTGAGCAGACTTGGCACTTCGCCAGCCGCACCGAGTGCATTCTGTGCCATACAACGCGAGCCGGAACGGTCCACGGATTCAAATCGGAACAAATCGACCGCGATCACGATTACGGAGAAGTCACCGACAATCAACTGCGAGCGCTTGGACATATCGGTCTGTTTTCCGAACCGCCGGATGAAGAGCGTAAGCGACTGACCGATCCGTGGGATGATTCGATCGACTTGAATGCTCGTGCCCGTGCCTATTTGCACGTCAATTGTGCTCATTGCCATCGACGAGGCGGTGGCGGCACG
>CAUZVF010000442.1:0-5605 GCA_963582955.1 Planctomycetota bacterium | reverse complement strand
CTGCTTGTCTCGAATGAAACCGTAAAAGCTGGGATAAAACGGATCAACGAATTCCACGTTGGCGGACTCCGGTACGTCGAGATCGGTCAGGTAAAAGGCCGCGTTGATAATCAAACGTCGGGCGTCATTGCTGACAAGATCGACGGAGGCACCCATCGTTGTGCAGAACGCACGTCCTTTCGCTCCGCCCGGAGATTTGTATTCCCGCATCCAGGCCAGCGCCATCATCGGATTGTTCTTGGGGCCCTCGATCGGTTTCGATGCGGGATCCAATGTTGCTGTGACAGCACCACGCAGCAGAATCGTGGCGTCATCGGTTAGGTTTTTGACGGTGTAGACATCGGACGCGGCGAAGACGTCCTTCACGCCGCGCAACACCGGGTGCTTGGCGTGTTTCTCTTCAATGACACCGCGACACCCTTCCCGCTTATGACCGCCGTGATGTGCGACCCACTTTTCACCGAGAATCTGAAGTCCAAAGAATCCCCATTTGCCACGGAAACCGTGCGTCGCTGTTCGCAGGCCGATGACCGGCTTGCCAGCATCCAAATACGCCTCGAACGGTTTCATTTGCTCGGCAGTCGGCGTGCGAAATCGAGTGGCCACAATCATTAAGTCGGCATCGTTCAGAGCTTCCATGCCTGGCAAGTTCTTTTGATTATTGGGATCGATGTATCCCATTTCAGGGTCAAGTGAAAACAAAACCGTGCAAGTAAAACCATGCCGCTGGCTGAGGATCTTGCCGAGCATCGGCAGCGCTTCCTCGGACCGGTACTCTTCGTCGCCGCTGATCAGGACGACCTTTTTACCCTTGCCGGGACCGTCGCCACCCGGATAAACGAGGCTCTCGGCAAAAGCCGAAGACGACACCGCCGCAAGGATTGTTGTGACCATCAGCAATCTCTGAGTTTGATTTTTCATCGGAATGTTCCATCTGTCGTTTCAAGGGTTGATGATTCACAACCACGAATTACACGGGTGACACGAATAATGCCAAACCTCATTCGTGTGATTCGTGGTTCAATGCTTGTGCATTTCGAATAGTTTATTCTTCTTGTCTCCGCGAGCATAAACATACGCGATCAGATCGAGGATTTCTTCGCGCGAGAGCTTATTCAACAGCCCCTTCGGCATGATCGAGACCTTCGACGCGACCCGTTCGTCGATTTCCGACTTCTTGAGGATCGTGGGTTTTCCCTTAGCGAGCGGATCGATAACGACCTTAACGACGTCAGCGTTTTCCTCCATGATCATTCCGGTGATGATCTTGCCAGATTCCAAAATGAACGAGTATGACTGAAACTTCTTGTCGATGTCCTTCGATGGTTCCAGCAACGACTGCAGAATGTATTCGGTGTTGCTCTTTTTTTCATCCAGTTTCACCAAATCGGGACCGAATACTTGGCCTTCGTTGTTCAGACGATGGCACGCCACGCAGTTGGCGACTTTGAACAACTCCTTGCCCACGTCGAACGCACGGCCGCCGGGCAGAGGTTTGACGGCCGAGGTCAACTCGTCGAACTTCCATTCGTGGCCGCGAGTGTTGTACTTCAACAACTCGTCTCTTAACGGCAACGGATTGGCGGCGAGGTACTTGTCTGGATTCGCTTGGTATTCACCCAGGTCATTGACAACGTACAACGCGCCATACATCCGGCGCCAGTGGCCGGGATAGGTGCAGACGAAAGGATAAATGCCGGGCATCTTCGGAACTTCAAAGCTGAGTGCTTGGTTCTGTCCCGATTGCAACAACCGGCTCGCCAATAGAATCTTGTCCGATTTGGGAATGTAATGGCGCTCGATCGCATCAGGGTCACGGCCGGTAGCTTCGGCGAGTTCTCCGACTTCGGTCAAGAAACCAGGCTGCACGATCGCGAAGTTATGCGGCATGTTGTCGGTGTTCGAGAAACGGAACTCGACCGGCTTGCCCGCCTGCACGGCGATGCGTTCTTTGTCAAATATCATACGGTGTGGCACGGTGCCGATCGCGATCACTCGCACATCAAGGTTTTGCAGACGTTCGAGCAGTGCTTTCGTTTGATCGGCAGGCAATGTGGACGAAAGAGATTTTGCCAGAGCGATCGCGTCCATTGCCGGACCTCCCGTGCGAAACGCGGCCGGCATTTCACTCACGTATCCTACGAGGTTATCCAGCAGCGGACGGACTTCTTTCTTCGGCCAGTGGTCTTTCGCAATTCCACGCAGCGCTTTGATGGCCGAGGCACGATGCTTTGAAGCTTTGACGAGCGCTGCGAGATCGGTGAACTTCTCGACCTCGTGGCCGGGGATCGTGGCCAACGAGCGAATCGCGACATCGTGTAGAGTTTCCGCACCGCTGACGGCCAGCCGGTCAGCCGAGATGTTCTGCTTCTTGAATCCCGGCCCGGCCCATTTGACGGCCAGTCCGTCTCCGCCGCCGTTGTCGAAATAGGTCACGACGAGCCGATGCGATCCAGCCGGCAGTTTGATCGCACCACGCTTCTCTTTCATTCCATGCAGTCCATCGTTGTTCACAACCAAACGATCGCCGATGTAGAGCCGCGAACCGTCGTCTGAGTTTGTAAAAAACGTGTACTTCCCTGACTTCGGTATCTGGATCGCGCCGGTGAATCGCAGAGCAAACTTATCTTTCTGCTTTCGCTGCGGAACGTTCATCACGATTTTCGGCACGATTCCGCTGGCCTTTGGTTTCATCTTCGCCAGAGTTTCGATCGCGACGTTGGCAGCACTGGGATAGAAGTAGTCAACTCTGATGCCTTGCTGATGCAGGCCCGTACCGCTGGATTCGGCTTTCAGATTGGTCGGTAATTCTGAAATCAGCGGCCGCACTTTGGCGTACAATCCGGCTCGCAATTTCATATCCGCGACCGCGGGCACCGCATTCAGGAAATCTCGCAGGCGATCCTTGTTCTTCGTTGCCGCGAGGAAAGCATCGTCGCCGGAGCCGTCCGCGACAATCCACGCGGCGTAAGCCAATTGTTTTGTTTCCGCCGTCTTACTCTTGGTTGCCAGTTCCTCGATGCGGTCGCTGACTTTCCGCAGATCGCTAGCCGGTTGCTCGGACAAGAGTTGTCCCAGCCCGGCGAGATCGCCCCGTTCCGCGGCGTCACGCTCGTCAATCATCGCCAACAGCAGGTCCAGCTTGTCGGCGTTCCGCATTTTGGCGAGGCCGTTCAATGAATCGCGAAGATGTTTCGTTGAGACGTTGTTGCGAGACAGAATCGCCTGATAGACGGCCTCGGTTCGTTCGAGTTTCAACAGATCGTTGACGCTCGCATTGCGCAGAGCGTACATCTGAGCGGCCGATGAGACCTTGCGTCCCGATTTGATCGAATCCTGCACGATCTTGTCGATATTGATTTTGCCCTTTGCGTACTTGATAACGAAATCAAGTTCCGGATCAGTTGGCCGCGTTGCCACTTCGAAAAACGCTTCCGCTGCCGCCAGTCCTTCGAAATCGACGGCGGCTTTGACGGCTTCGGCACGGACCAGCGCCGCTCTATCACGTGAGGCCGCGATCAACGTCGGTTCCCAGCCTTCGATGCGTCCGGCCCAGTGCCCGAGCGTGCGAATCGCGGCGGCACGGATGCGTCGATCGTCTGCTTGCAAGAGCGTCTTCACCAGATCGAGATTCGGGACGCGGTGCTCTTCGAACACCCATAGACATTCCAATAACGCTTGAGCTTCGTCGCGATCCGCCGACGCCTTTCGCGGATCAAGCGCTGCCGCCCAGTCGCCGACTTCCGCGAGAACTTCGTTGGTTTTGCGGCCGCTCAGCTCCAGACGTGCCCGATAGCGAGTGCTGTTTTCTTTGGCGAAGAAGGCCTGACAAACTTCGGCAACCGGCTTGCCCTTCAGCTTGACGGGTTTCAGAAGTGGCCGTCCCTTGGCGGTCACTCGATAGATACGGCCATGCGCGTCGTCACGGTTGGGATCTCGCATGTTGTGCTGCATGTGCCCGACCAGAGCGTTGTGCCAATCGGAAATGTATAACGCACCGTCGCCGCCGATCTCGACATCGCTGGGGCGGAAGTTGGGATCGGACGAGACGACGATTGGTTCAACCTCGACCGCCGTGATGTCGGCGCCGTTGTATTTGACTTCGTGTTGCAGGACTCCTAGAAATCCGATCGCGTTGCAGATCAAGAAGTTGCCTTGATTCTCCGCGGGAAAGTGGCTGCTCGAGAGAATTCCCGTGGCCGGCACCGGGCGGACTCGTTTTGGAAACCACTTCTTGTTTCCCATTCCCTTGCCGATGTTCACATAGCTGCCCGTGCCGCTGGTGCCGTCGTTGGCGAACTGGTATCCCCATTGGTCAATCACGTCGCCGTGCGGATTCGGACCGATCGGAAAGTGGAATTCGATTTCGAAAGTTCGCGGGTTGAAACGGTGGACTCCGGATGCTCCAGACCGGTACGTCTTGGTCGGCGTTTCCATGCTGGCCGTGTTGAAGATGCCGCGCGACCAATACAACCAACCGTCAGGTCCAACGAGCATCGCGTTGGCCGAGTGGTGCGAGTCGGCACTGGAAACTCCTTGCAGCATGCGAATCTTGATATCGGCTTTGTCGTCGCCGTCGCTGTCTTTCAGGAACCAGATTTCTGGCGGAGCAGCCAATAACATGCCGCCGCCCCAAAACTCGAAACTCGTGATGCTGTTCAACTTGTCGGCGAAAACGACGCACTTGTCGGCGACTCCGTCTCCATCATCGTCGGGAAGACAAATAATTCGGTCAGTCCGTGGTCGCGTTGGATTCCAATGCGGATACGATGCCCACACTGACGCGAATAGCCGGCCATCGGTGTCGACCGCCATCTGAACCGGGTTGACCAACTCGGGAAACATCTTTTCCGACGCGAACAGGTTGACCTGCATTCCTTCGGCGATCTTCATCTTTTCGATGGCTTTCTCGGGATCGAGATACTCGCCAAGTCCCCTCTGGAACTTACTCTGCTTGTTGGCTTTGACCTCCAGCAACGGCGGCAGATTGTTATCGACAACTTTCAAATCGTCGCCTTGGGCAACCGCCCACACGCGCTTGTCGCGGTTGGCCGTCATGATGTCGAAGATCTCCATCTCACGTTTCATGACATCCGCGTTCGATTGGTTGTTCCAGGTGAGTTTCGATCGTCCGCCGAAAACGTTGTAACCGTCGACAACGCGATAACGGCTGAACCAGTAATAATTCTTTTCGAGCACTGCGTCGCGCAGCCGCTCGATCTGCGATTCGCTCACGCCGGTGATTTCTGTTTTGCCGTAGAGTTTTTCGATGATGATCTTGGCCAGCGCCTTATTGCCATGATCGAGCAAATGGATGCCGTTCATCGTCAACGGCTTCGTGGCCGATTGATACCGCGTAAAAGTCGGCGTAAAGAGATCGACGAACGGCACATCCTTCGATTCGCAAACTTCTTTCATTGCGCGGGTGTAGAGCTGCAAGTTGACGTTGTTCGCCGTCCCGTCGGGCAAATTCGGATTGTCCAGGTTCTCATGAGCGATCGGCGAGAAAACGACAAGCCGCGGCGCTGACTTGCCGTTGTATTTCTGTGCCTGCATGCCGTCGATCATCGTGGCCAGGTCTTTCTTGAACCCCGGCAGTCCGGCT
>CAUZVF010000441.1:0-5618 GCA_963582955.1 Planctomycetota bacterium | reverse complement strand
CTGCTGGCAGAGGTGACGTAACCACTTTGTCACCGGGTTGCAAACCACTTTCCGTCCGCCGAATCAGCACACTGTCATTTTCGGAACGCGCCACGTCGGCAGCGACGATCCGCAACTTGCCGTCGCGAACGAGCCAAACTTGCCCACCGGGCCGTAGTGCCGAAACGGGGATGCGAACGAGCGGGACCGCTGGTTGAATCGGAATTCGAACCTTGACGAACAGCCCGGTAAACAATGTCGGCAGCGACAGCGATTCTGAACGTCCGCCGCTAGTTCGTCGGACCTGAGTCGGTTTGTCGACAAGCACGCGGCAGGGAATCGTGCGCGTTCGTTCGTCGATGCCCGTACCTTCGTACCGAGACAGCGTGCCGGACCAGACAAATTCCGAATCGTCGAAATCGAAGATGATTTTCGCGGGCGTCTTGGGGATTTCGAAGCGTGTTCCGTCCGCGGCTTCATTGCCGGGTGCGAAGACTTTGGATTGCAGTAGAATCCAATACAGTTCGTCCACCTTGAGGTTAAGTCTTACTTCCATCCGGTTTGTCTCATTGATGTGAATCAGCGGATCGCCCTTCTTGACGTACTCGTTTTCCTCGACCAGGTCCGCGATGACGGTTCCCGTCACCGGCGAAATCACGGTCGTTCGTGAGCGGTCGATCTTGGCCCGTTCCAATTGCGCTTGGACGAGGTCCCGGGCCGCGCCGAGTGTCTTCTTCTTTTGTGCCAACGAAGAGAGTTGATTCTGAATCATCTGCAAGGCGTTTCGCGCGGCCAGTTCGGCGCGAAGTTGCTCGTCGACTTCGCTGTCGGTCAAGGCCCGACGTTTTGCGCCATCTTCAACGCGTTCCAGTTGCCGTTTCTGAATGGTCAATTCTTGCTTGGCCAATTCCAGCAGCGACTTGTTACTCGCGACGTCGACATCGGCCGCGATGAGTTCTTCGTTGGCCTGACTCAATTGAGCCTGAAGACGGTCGATTTCCAGCTTGTAATCCGTCTCGTCGATCTGAAACAGAAGGTCTCCGTCTCTGATGAAACTGCCGGCGCGGCTGGCGAGTGATTTCTTCGTGATCCGTCCGGCAACTTCGGCCGTGACCGTCACCTCGCGATACGGAACTGAAACGCCATCGGTTTCGATAAGGAACTCACCGCGAAATTCTTCGGCCGATGCCGTTTCCACGATGACAGAACTTTCGACCGTAGTGTCTTGGCTGGGAACTTCCGGAGGCTTGCCAAAAACGCGGAACCCCCAAATGCCCGCACCGATAATCAATAACGGAACAATGATCCGGACGACTTCGACCGGGATTGATGTCTTCTTGGCCATGATGTTGCTGCTTGTTGTTGAATGTCAAAGTTCAAGAATTTGGGGAATGTGTTCTTCGCCGTTTCCGGGTTTTCATGGGTTGGCGTCGTGTTTTCGACGGCGATGCGTCTTGTGCCAACTGAGCCAGCGCGGCCAGCGAGAATTCGGTGATGTGCTCCGCGAGATGGCCGATACTGTAATGCTTGTCACGCTCGGCTTTGGGAATCAGCAGCGACACGAATTCCCCGGCCGCTCGATAGTGCAAGCACTGTCCAACGATGCTGAATGCGATCTGGTGACGTTCGTGTTTCTTGACATTCGTCGGCAAGAACCGATCGAGGATCTCCAGTAATTGGTTCAACTGTGGCCGAATAAAGTCCTCGACCAGCGGTTTGCATGCGATCGTTGGCTGCAGCATCTCGCGCATCATCAGTTGCGTCTGCCAGCCCAACTCGCGATTGCCCAACATGCGTGACAGAGTCGTGTGAATGAACTGCCTTAGCATTGCCGCCGGCGTCGCATCTTCCGACCACGATGCCGGAGGGACTTGTTGCACTCGCAACGTGTGCGCCAACCGGACCGTTTCAAGATACAACGTTTCCTTGCCACCGAAGTGATAATTGACACTCGCGAGATTGACCTTCGCCGCGGCACAAATCTCTCGCACGGTCGCCGCCACAAACCCCTTCTCGGCAAAAATCGGCCCCGCCGCGTGCAGTACGCGTTCGTAAGTTTCGTCGGCCATGCGTCGCCCCTCGCAAGTTAAAACGACTGTTTCAAACAATTGTAAGAAACAGTTGTTTGAATTCAAGTCATTGTTACAGGAATAGTCGAGGTATCACTCATTAGTGCCACAAGCAATGTAGAATGGGCCGCGCTCATAGTGAGCCAAGAACTCAAGTCTCGGATTCTCAAGAATGGCCTGGATTCACATCAATGAATTGCGAGAATCAATTTGCTGAGATCACTCGCTAGTTTCGAAGAATTGGGAAACCGAGCTTCTTCAATAAGAGTCTTCCGCCCAAAAAATATGCCGCGACAGTGAAAAAAATGACTGCACCCGCAATCTTCATCCTGTGGCGTCCGCCGACGTCCTCCGGTAACAACAACGGGGCAACACCCGCGCCAACGAAGACAAGGATGAAGGCCGAGAGCAAGAGGAACCAACCCGCCGCGGTCAGCTTGCCAAGATCCAGTTCAAATACCGGTCGTGGTTCTTTGGCGCTGTTATGTGTTGTCGGTTCGATTTCGAAAGTCTCCTCTGTTCCGATTTCGAACGTCTCGTCTGTTTCATTCTGAGTCCGCCAAAACAGACAGGGCAGCCCGATCGCGGCGCAAATAGCGCCAAAAACATGAAACGGCATTGCACCAGCGGGCAGTTGCGGCCCAAGCGTGAAACCGATCACTACGAACCCAGCGGCGATCAATAATGTTGAAATCCCAAGCGTCAATCGAGCACCTTTGCTCATACGGTCATCCTCTATCAATCAAAGATCCCATAGTAAGACGCGCGCAATGGGATGTGCCAAAGAATGTTTTCGAACGCTCCACAGTTGGATTGCAAAAGATAAAGATACGGCCATGGCTACGATTCTGACAGTCAATTCTGAATTCAAGACTCGCTGGAGAGATAGTCCATGCGAACGAGGATAAACTGGGGATGATGACGATGAGTGGAGTTGTTTCCATTAGAATCGCGGCTTGCCGTCGCCCGGTTTTGGTCCGCCTTTTCGGGGTTTGCCGCGGACCTTCCAATTGGGGTGTGGCGTGTGGGCTTTGGCCATCATCGATTCCAATTTCTTAACGACTTCGGGATGCTTGTCGGCGATGTCGTGTGCTTCTCCCAAATCGTTGCTCAGGTCATATAATTCGGTCTTGCCGTGAAACATGGGAATGCGCACGGCCTTCCATTTGTGATGCCGCACGGCCTGTTTGCCGCCGCGTTCGTAGAATTCCCAATACAGGTAGTCGTGGCTCTGCTGGTGCCGAGCGCGGCCAGTGATTGTCGGGACAAAGCTGACGGAATCGATATTTTCAGGAGGATTGACTCCCGCCAATTCTCCGGCTGTCGCCATCAAGTCACCGAAGTAGCCGATGTGGTCCGAGATTGTTCCCGCCGGTGTCTTTCCGGGCCAACGGACAATCATGGGAACGCGGATACCGCCTTCGTAGAGGTCGCGCTTCATGCCACGCAGCGGGCCGCCGGGAGTAAATCGTTCCGTGTCGTGGCCGCCTTCATCGTGGGGACCGTTGTCGCTTGTGAACATGACAACGGTGCGCTCGTCGATATCCAGCTTGGCCAACTTGTCGAGGATTCTGCCGATGTCGCGATCCATGCGCGTGATCATGGCGGCCTGGCCTTTGTCCTGGTCTTTCCAATCTTTGTCGGCATAGATGCCATAGTCGGGAACTTCCTGACCGTTACCCGTTCCTCGCGTGCCTTCGTTGTTGGCATGCGGAATCGTCAACGATAGATGCAGAAAGAAGGGCTTGTCCTTATTCTGATCGATGTACTTCAACGCTTCAGTGGCAATCAAGTCGTGACTGTAGTCGACCCGTTTTGTCGCAAAACCACCGGCGGATCCCGTGAACGCCCGGCCATTCTTTGTCACTTTGTTACGCAACGGCGCCTTCTCGCGGTTTCGCCACAGGAACTCCGGGTAGTAATTGTGAGCGTGTACTTGATTCAGATATCCGTAGAAGTAATCGAATCCCTGCTTGTTCGGCAGCCCGGAAATGCCGCCTTCGATTTCGTCACCCAGCCCCCACTTGCCACACAGCGCCGTGGCATAACGAGCCTGTTTCAGAAGCTCGGCAACGGTGACGTCTTGGTCTCGCAACGTTTGGATCGACATGTCGCCGCCCGCGTTGCCGCGCACATGAGTGTGCCCCATGTGTTGCCCCGTCATCAGCACACTGCGCGACGACGCGCAAACAGTGCAGCCCGCATAAAACTGACGGAACCGCATTCCTTCGCGAGCCATCCGATCGAGGTTAGGCGTTTTGATCAGGCTTTGGCCATAGCAACCCAGATCACCGTAACCCAGGTCATCGGCCATGATGAAGATGATGTTTGGCCGGCTGGTTTGTTCGGCGGCAAGTGCTTGTGTATGAAACGGTTGCAGAACGGCATACAACACCAATGACAGCAAGAGAGCCGTGGCTGTCTGTTGAATTCCTAATCCAAACAACCGACAGCGACCGGCTGGAACCAGGGCAAAGTGGCGCATCATGATGAATCTTTCTCGGATTGCAGTAAGACATGGAATCGAAACACAGCAATCAAGCTCATTGTGTTTCCGGAGAATTCCAAGGTCAATTCCCAGCGAGCTTCGCGATGATCGGTTTACACAATCAACTTGGTTCTCTCGGAAACATTGTGGCGATAGACTGTCCTCTGCCCCTGCCCGACAAAAGATTCTGCGGCAGTGGGAATCACCTTCCGTTCCGCCTCATTATGGCGGGGCCATTTTGTCTTGTCCGCCCGGGGTCACGAAAAGAACGCGAATAGGTAACTCGAACCGGACATTTCAAAATGCCAGTGCCATAAGAACCAACAACAGGATTTCTCGATGCACGATTCAACGACAACAGCTAGCAATCTGTCTCGCAGGACGTTTCTGAAACGGTCGATCACGGCGAGTGCCGCCGCGACGATGATTGGGTCGTCGGTCCCGCTGTCCGCATGCAGCGAGAGGGCAGCAACGGCAATCGATATCGGCTCGCGGCGTGAGTTATTCATCGACGGGCATCTGATCGGCCGGCTGAAAGGAAAGGCACAGCAACGGCTGCATCATCCGGTCGCACGCGACATCGCTATTGTTCACGACGCGCCGTGGGAAGGCACCAGTTGTGGGTATCACACGGTGTTTCAGGACGGTGATCTCTATCGCATGTATTACCGTGGCTCACAGCTTACGGTTAAGAACGGCAAGCTTTACACCAACCAGCATCCGGAATTCTATTGCTACGCCGAAAGCCGCGACGGAATTCGCTGGAGCAAACCCAATCTGGGTCTGTTTGAATTCAAAGGCTCAAAGAAAAATAACATCATTTGGCACGGAGTCGGCACTCACAACTTCACGCCGTTTCGCGACGACCGCCCGGGTTGTCCGGACGCCGAGCGCTACAAAGCTCTGGGTGGCACGCGTCGGGAAGGCGGGCTGTTTGCATTCGTCTCGTCCGACGGCATCCACTGGAAACTGCTCCGCGACAAGCCGGTCATCAGCAACGGAGCTTTCGATTCGCAGAATCTGGCGTTCTGGGACAACGTTGCCGGAAAGTACCGTGCGTACTGGAGGATCTTCACGAAAGG
>CAUZVF010000440.1:0-5648 GCA_963582955.1 Planctomycetota bacterium | reverse complement strand
CTCCTCGGTGTACTGACGGCGGACGCGTTTCTCTGATACATACCGTTTCTTCTTCGCCATTCTTAGGCTCCTTTCTGGAACCCAAAATAAGCAACTCACCTGTCCGTGAAACTGTCACCACCTCACTGGTCTCAAGCGGCTGGGACAACACGACAAGAGTGTGGGATGTGAAGACCGGTCGGCTGTTGCTGAAAATCGCCGGGTCGAAGGACGCGGAAGGATTCGTGGGCGCCGTCTTTTCGCGGGACGGCGGCAGCATCATTTCAGTTACGAAGAACGAGACGATTCAGATGTGGGATGCCACGAACGGAAAGTTGTTGGCTACGGCGGAAGGTAGTGATGAATCCGTTCAAGGATTGCGGATCTCGCCAGACGGGAGTGTCTTGGCAACATTTGGCAGCCGTGGGTTCGTCGAGTTGTGGGGAATCCCACCAAAACCGCACAATGAAAAGTAAGGAGTCGACACGATGGCAACGAAATCTAATCGGCGCAGTTTTCTCAAGAATTCCGCGACTTCTCTCGCCGCGCTGGGGGGCGTTGGAAGACTGGCCGAATTCAACGTCGCGCAAGCCAAAGGGTCATCGTCAAACCAAGCGACTTCCGAATCGCTCATGCGACTCATCGAATCGACTCCTCGCTACAAGATCGCGCCGGTCATCGTGGATCAACTCCGCAAGGGACTGACGCGCGACGACCTTCTCGAAGCCTTGTTCTTGACCACAACGCGGATCTCCGCCGGACACAATCTCTGGGTACATCATTCGGTGGCCGAATTGAGTTCCCGCGTTGCACGAGAAGATCGTCTGCTGCCGTTGTTTTGGCACATCGATCTCATTAAGGCCATACGCACAGAGACTGCGGCTCCCATACTCGAGGATTCCCAACTCCCCAACCCCACGAAAGCAGCGTCACTGTTTCAAGATGCTGTGCGGGCGATGGATCAAGATGCGGCTTCGGCGGCGATTATTGCGATCGCCCGGAGCAAAGGACCCAAGACGGCTTTTCGACATCTTTGGTCGCCCGCTGCCGGATCACGACTTCTCCGTTCCAGCGGACACACGGTTATACGGGTGGCTAACACATGGCGCAGCATGGAAAGAGTCGGATGGCACTATGCCGAACGACCTCTCTATCGATATGCAAGGGTAGCTTCCACGAGGAAAATACTGCCCAAAGACGACCTGCACTTGGTAAACGCTCGACGAGCGACCCAGCATGGCAAACTCCCCGGCGATTGGATGAACCAGCGCAGCGACGCGGGCGCCGTGGTCGACCTGCATGCCATGTTTCGCGAAGGGAACGCCGCTGACGCGTGCGATTCAATCTTTGAACAGCTCCGAGCGGGAAAGCTCTCTACTGGATCGATATGGGACGCGGTGTTCTTATCCACCAACGAACTGTCCGCGCGTTTCACGTTGGGCGGTCCAGGCGGGCGACCACGGCACTCGATCACCGCATCGAACGCGCTGCATTTCATGTATCGCACTTGGACCGATCCGGAGACACGGTTGTTTACGCTGCTTCAGACCGTCGGGATGATCTGCAGTTTTGTGGACACGGTTCGGCGCGAGGGCCTTTTGAACGATTTCGACATCACGAAGATCGCCGAAGCCGAATCTCCCGCATCGGCCGAGGACGCCGTCGCAGAAATCTTCTCACTCCTTCCGCCCCGGAGATTCGAAGCCCGGTTCCGGGACATATCCGGACAGCACAAGGCGATGGAGCTTACATACGCAATGGCACAGAAGCACTCCGATCAAGCGTTTCTGCGCACAGCGCAAAAACTCTTATGTCTAAAAAACGGCATCGACGCTCACCATCTCAAGTTCTCGATCGCCGCACTTGAGAACTACCAGCATGTAAGCCCGAAATGGCGTCCGAATTTCCTGGCCGCCTCGGTCTTCGTTCTGCAAGGGACGCAAATGGAAGACAACCATGCTGTGGCGCAAGCCCGCGAGGCACTGCGTAGTTTGTAGATCGATATTCATGGCCGACAGCCGCTGACACAAACGCGCCGAGATGAGGCAATGCCAAACTAACCGACCCGGAAATGCCCGGTGAACCGCCTGCAGAATCATGACGAATAAATGTCCGCTGAATTCTCGGCTCAAAGTCGATCCTTGATTGTTGTAAGTCCAATGCGGGCGGTAGCATCAAGCGCTTTTGTGTCGCATGAACTCAACCGTTTCTAGAAAACGACCGCTTTTTGAGAATGCCGGAATACCACCGTCGTGAGACATGTTCCGCGCCTCGCCGATCCGACCTGGTACCAAAAGCCAACGCGACCAGGGCTCAGCGTCATTGGGTTTGCTTCCTGCTGCCCGGTGCGTCATAACAGTTGTCAGCCGCCTGAGGCTGACAGGTTTCGCTAGACTTGCGTCGAAAATTGAATTAAGGAACACAGCTCGATGAAAATGCAAGACTTCAATCGACGGCGATTCTTGAAAACAGCCGCCGCGATCAGTACCGCCTCGTCATTGCCACTTTGGTTCCTCGACGAGTGCCGTGCCAAGCCACAAGCCAAACCAACAGAGTCGGCAAACGACAAGCCTTCCGTGGCGCTAATTGGTTGTGGCGGAAGAGGACGCGGAATCGCCAAGAACGCATCGCGGTTCGGGAATGTCGTTGCCGTGTGCGATGTCGACGACACGCAGTTAGCGATGGCTCAGAAGCAGTGGCCGAAGGCCAAAGCGTTCAAGGATTTTCGCAGCGTCGTCGCGCGACAGGATGTCGACATCATCGTGTGTGGGACCGTGGACCATTGGCATACGCTGGTGTCGATCGCCGCCATGCGAGCCGGCAAAGACGTTTATTGTGAAAAGCCGCTAACACTTACCGTTGAGGAAGGAAAACGTCTCGTCTCGGTGGCGCGAGAAACAGGTCGCATCCTGCAAACGGGCAGTCAGCAGCGAAGCGATCGAAGGTTTCGTTTGGCTTGCGAACTGGTGCGCAACGGTCGCATTGGAAAGCTGGAACACATAGACGTGTTCTTGCCTAGCGGTCGCCGTGAGGGCCCCTTCAAGTCGTCAACTCCACCGCAGGGCTTGAACTGGGAGATGTGGCAAGGACAGACACCGGATGTGGCCTACGTCAAAGAGCGGACCCATGTAACTTTTCGCTATTGGTGGGCCTATTCCGGCGGCACGATGACCGACTGGGGCGCGCATCACAACGATATCGCTCTGTGGGGCATGGGGTTGGAACGCAGTGGACCGGTGACCGTGAAAGGCAAACCGCTTGCCGAGATGATTCCGAACGGTTTTACGGCGGCCAGCCTCTACGACGTCCAGTACACCTACGCCAACGGTGTGACGCACCGGTGCCGCAGCACGACTGCCAACGCCTGGAATGGTGCGGTCGTCGACCGAAACGGACAACAGCACGGCGTGAAGTTCGTCGGGACCGACGGCTGGATTTGGGTCACGCGCGGTGCGATCAAAGCGAGCGATCCAGAAATGCTCGTCGAGCCGCTGCCGTCGAGTGCCAAGCGGCTCTATGTCAGCGACAACCACATGGGGAATTTCTTCGCAAGCGTCGCATCTCGCAAGCAGCCCGTTTGTGACGTGGAGATCGGCCATCGTTCGGCCTCGGTCTGTCATCTCGGCGTGATCGCCATTCGGCTGCGACGCGAGCTGAAGTTCGATCCGCTGAGCGAATCGTTCGTCGGCGATGCACAAGCCGATCAATGGCTGTCACGCGAGATGCGGAAGCCTTGGAGTTACGAAAGTGTATGAGCATTTGGTCCGAGTCATCTTCTTATGTCCAGAATGTCAACCGCTAGCGCTGACCGAATTGCTTAGTGTTCCACAGCCACACAACACCCGGCCCTCCTGTCGACAGAATTCTGCCGCTCGGATCGTAGGTCAGAGACCAGATCACCACTCCCGGTGCTATAAACGTGGCTTTGCGTTCCGCGGTTGCGGTGTTCCAAAAATCAATGGTTGGCGTTCGATCCGTTGATGACGAGAGCCTCACGAATGTCGCGACCGCGAGGGTTCTTCCGTCTGGTGAAAACTCAAACGCAACGGCAAGGCGTTCTCCTTCCCCATGTGTGAGAGTCGCTCGCAGAGTCCGCGTTGGAACATCCCAAATGAACACCTTTCCTTTCGCGTTGCCTCCAGCCAGTAGATTGCCCTTTGACGCGAAGGCCACACTAGGGACAGGCCACGGAGAGTCTGGGTTCGGCAGCGATCCGAGCGCTTCACCCGTAGCGGGATCCCAGAGTTCAACAGCTTCTCCAGCGGTTGCAAGCATCTTGCTGTCCGCTGAGAATTCTACGTTGGCTCTCTTCGTACCGATCGTGGCGATGACTCGCTGTTCCGAAACGTCCCACACGCGGGTTGCGAAACGGAACTCACGACCTTCCTTCGCGTTCCACATCTCGTTCGTCGCCAATAGCCGGCCGTTCGGTGACGCGGCCAACCTGACAATACCACGTCCGTCGGCCAAGGTAGCTTTCACTTGGCCCGTGGCCAGATCCCAAAGCCTGACCTTTCCGGACACACGTTTTCCGTCGATCGTCCGTTTCATCGAGTAGTGTGCTGTGGCCAACACTTCGCCGCCTTCCAAAAATGCGCACCGATAGACTTCAGAAGACGTCGATGGCAGTTCAGTTTCTACTTTCCATGACTGTGTATTCCAAATTTGGATCGTGCCGTCCTTTTGGGTTACTGCGGCCAACTTTTTTCCGTCAGACGAATAGGCCAGGGCATGGACCGCCCCCGTACCCTCAACTTTGAGCGATGTCAGCAATTGGGACGATGACGCCTCTGGACGTTTGATGATCTTGATCTTCGAGATGACTGCCGTAACGTCTACTTCTTTCCACGAGTTGAACGAAGCTGTAACGGTCGCTATTCCAGCACCGATATCAACTGGGGTCCGCACCGGACCGTGCAGGCTGGTCTGTCAGCAACGGTACTTCAATGTATATCGCCGAGTAATTGGCTCTGCGCCCGGATCCTTTCCTGGGAACGTGAACTCAAGTTCCGGAAACACGTCTTCCGGCACAACACCTTCATAAAGCACCGACGCAAAAGTACCCGAGCGAAGTCCAGGCGTGCCAAACCTGAGCCTGAACTCACTTGTCGCTCCAATAGTAAGGCTGCGCGTTGCGGCCTCGATTGACCACGGCCCACCGAAATGGATAACCGGAGCCTCTTCCGGACGATGCGCAAACTGCAGCAGTCCGCGTGAATCAGAACCATTTGCCCTCTGCACAATACGCTTTCCCGAAACGATGTGAGCGCGATCGGGACACTCCACGTTCACTCTGATTCGATATCGTTCCTTGCCAGAGAGAGTCGATTTCGCGTCATAGTTGACTACGACTAGCTCTCGGTGCCGAAGCGGCCCATCTCGAATCTCGCCGACATCGAATCGTACGAAGTGTTCTTCCCGCTTGCCGACCACTCTTTCGTTGGGTTCCGTCAGGTCGCCGTTACAATTGCGATCGACGAACAGCACGTCGCCATCGCGGACCATCCAAACACGTGTTGATGCTTCCGGTCCGAAGACCAACAAGCAATATCTTGGCGACTTCGATTGATAATTTGGATTCTTTACAATCGTCCGGTCTATGGTCATCAAATCGCCGGCGCACGCAGGCGTTCCGAAAAGCACAAACGAGCATATCGCTGCCAACCTTA
>CAUZVF010000439.1:0-5652 GCA_963582955.1 Planctomycetota bacterium | reverse complement strand
TGGTGTTCGCATCCGTGACCTGGGAAGCACGAATGGATCGTTTGTCAATGGGAAGCGTGTCCAAGGTCAGATCGAGTTGAAAGGACGTGACCGAATTCTGATTGGAAAGTTAGAATTCGAAGTCGTCATTCATGAAGTTGCCATGGCGAACCAGGCAGTTGGTGCTACCGGAGCCGCTAGTGTCGGTATTTTGGACGACGCTCCAGACATGGTCCCGCCAACAACAGCCTCCGCGGGCGAGACTCTTCTCGACCTTCCGATTCCTTCCGAGTTGGGAGGTTCTGCTGGTGAAACGGCAGTATTGTCGGGCGACACTTCAATTATTCCCAACACCGCCGCGGTCGAAGCTTCTGATTCCGAGCCGCAGCCGGCCGCCGAGTTGCCCGAAGAGCAACCCACCGCGGTTTCGCTTGAGCCACCCCTGTCGCAGCAATCCCCCGAACCTCAACCAGCACCGCCACCCCAGCAGCCCGAGGCAGCCGCGTCTCCCGCACCCACGCCCGCACCGGACAATACAGTGGCACCGCCACCACCGCTCGAACAGCAAGTTCCACAACAATCCATGCCGCAGCAACCCGTGCCACAACAACCCGTGCCGGCACAGCCGGTGGCTCAACCTGGAATGCCGCCGCAACCGTATCCACAGCAGCCGATGGCGCCCGATTACATGCAGCAGCAAATGCTGCAACAGCAAATGCTGCAACAACAAATGATGCAACAGCAATACTACCAGCAGCAAATGCAACAGCCGGTCATGCCAGACGAGGGTGAGGAATCCGCGACCGTTCCGACGCAATTGCCCGATCCTTCGGAAACCGGCGCCAAACCACCCGAGCCCCGGCCCAAGGCCGATGAACAAAGCGGTGAAGCATCGGCGAATTCCGAACAGACGAGCACGAATCCCGCCGCCGACATCATTCGGCAATACATGAATCGTCGCGGCACCTAGCGGGCGGATTACTCGTTTTCTTTCGTTTCCCAATAGACTGCTAATCCGCGTGGTTGGCGGCATGCCACAGATCACACTTCTTGGTGACTACAGATCAACTTTTATCGGATGGCCGATTTCACACCCGCATCTGTTTTTTTGAGCACCCTAACGATTGAAGCCCAGCACTAAGGAGCACGCAAAGTGGCTGACTCAAACGAACAACAACGCCGTTATCGAGAATTCCTGGACCTATTGCCGCTGACCATTGCTTTGGCAGGCCTTCCGCAAGCCGAACTTGGAAAATCTTATACCGAAGAACAGATCGAAGGACGTTCGTATTCGGTCAAACACGCCTACAAAATCGCGCGACAGTGTGCCCGCGAATGCATCGCCCGCTAAACCCTGAATCGCCGAACTCCGCGACAACCGACAAACAGCACGATCGAAAAATGACGAAGCTGCCGAGCGAGGCAGAATTGTGAAACCCAACGCACGGCGTGCTTGTATTACAGTCAAACGGTTCGGTTTCTTCGATTTGGTTATTTGCGAACCGGCCGGGTCGAACTGATCTACAGGTTTCTTATTGATCGAAAACGAGGTCGATTTAGTCCGTCGCTGCCTAAACCAAGACGAATCCGGTATGCGCGGCTTTATTGACCAATTTCAAGGCATGATCTTTGGGCTCTGTTTCCGAATGCTGGGGCACCGGGAAGACGCCGAAGACGTTACACAAGAGGTTTTTCTGCGGGTCTTCCGGAATCTCCACCGTTGGGATCAGAAGCGGCCACTCAAGCCGTGGTTAATGACGATCACGTCGAACCGGTGCCGCACGGCCCTTGAGAAACGAAACAGACGCCCATCCCAGACCGAGTTCATCAGTGATATCACGTCCGAGGAAGTGCGGGGCAACCCGGTTGAACTTGCCGAAGAACTGCAACTGGCAATCGACAAGCTCCGCGAGGAATATCGGCTTTGCTTCACACTTTTCTACCAGCAAGAATTCAGCTGCGTTGAAATCGCAGAAATCCTGGATTGCCCGGAGGGCACTGTTAAGACTTGGTTACACCGCGCCCGAAACGAACTGGCCAATCATCTAAGACGCCGTGGAATCAATCCCAAGGTGGAACATGAACTGCACCGAATTTGAAAACGCTGTTGGTGAATGCGTCGAAACACGCCGCCCAATCGACGACGTCGCGCTCAAGAACCACGCACGGAATTGCGAAACGTGCGGTCAAATTTGGCGGGACCACTACATTCTCGACCGTGCCATTTCGCAGTGGAAGACAGAAACGTTGGAAGCTGACCTTTCCGAGATAATCTTGGAACAGATCGCCGCATCCGACAAATTTGGCGACGACGTCAGAACCAATAAAACCAAATTGGCCCCATCACTGCGGACGAATTCTCCAGTGACCGAGCCAAATTTGCGTGATCGCGGAACTCCGGCGGCATCATGGTTGCTCTTGGCGGTCGCTGCGTCGGCCTTGATCATGTTGCATATGACTTTCAACAATTCAGCGGATCAAATGGCACGCAACCCCGCGTCGCAAACCTCGACGTCGATAAGACACCAAACATTCAATTGCTGCTAAGTGATGCCGGCACGGCTTGGCAATCTCTGGCTGACGAGGCCGCAAGCTCGGTAATTGATGTCGCGATCCTGTTACCTCCGGCGGCACCCGACGACATCCCTGGCAAGACCAACGATCACTCATCGGCAACCTGGATTGAAGGCTGGAAACAGGAATTGAAACCGATTCGCGATGATGTCAAGAATGCGGTCGACTTTTTGAAACACGTCTTGCCGGCCGAGTCAGGTTCGGCCACGTAGAAGAACGGAGCCCCACGCTATGCGGCAATCGAATATCCGTCGCGCGAGTTTTCTTGTGCTGGCCGTACTTACGTTCTTGGTAGCGAATGGCCATGTAAGTGCGGCCGACAAGACGCACTCGCTATTTGAGTTAGTTGGTTCCGACGTTGGGCTGTTCGTTGAATTGACGAATTTGCGTGACGAAGTCCCAAAGTTCAAAGGAGCGGAGGTATTTCAGCGAGTCCAACAAACTCACTTCTACCAAAAATGGATTGACAGCCCCGGTTTTCAAAAGTTGCTCGGCGTGCGGACGATCGTCGAGAACATCACCCAGAAACCCATCGGAAAGATGGCCGCCGAGCTGTTCGGAGAATCCGTCGTCTTGGCGATTTACCCTCGCCAGGACGGTGAAGCCTCGGCCATTTTCCTCACTCAGACGCAGACGTCCGCATCATTGGAATCCGCGCTCGCGTTGTGGAATCAAAGCAAATCCGTCAGCATCGCCGAATTTAAGTATCATGGCCATCAGTACGTCCGACGCACCGAATCAAAGGCAAACGGCGATCAAACGGAGATCCAGTTTTACACAGTGATCGGCCAGACGTTCGCCGTTTCTGACCGCGAAGGCATGATCCATCGCGCCATCGCACTGGCGAAACGGTCAACGGCGGATGGGGCCGCCGCAACGAGTGTCCTTGAACTATCCACGTACCAGCATGCCCGAAAGAATGTCCCGGATTCGGCCGTCGCGTTCGCCTTCTTCAATCCTAGAGCGTGGGACGCGGCTGTCGCGGAAGGGAATCTGGAAGATCCGGCGCTGACACGCATGTGGCCGCGATTCGAATCGGCAACAGCCTCGGTGACGCTTGAACGCGGCATCATCATCGACGCCGTTGTGCACTATCGTGGCGAAGGACTGCCTGACGCGTGGTCACGATTTCTCCACAAAACATCCGGTGCCGCGGAATTTGTCAAACATGTTCCCGACCGTGCCGTTGCCGTTTTTGCCGGCCGATACGATCCTGGCGTGATCGGCGGCATGCTCGGCATGCTCACAAAGGGACTGCCCGAGCGAGACAAGCAACAATTCGCGAGCTTTCGGCGGGTGATGCAGGGATTGCTATTGGGCCGTGATCTGTTTGGCGATGTCTTAGTATGGTTCGAACCGAATTGGGGAGCCTACGCCGTTCCAAGACAAAAATTGGTTGAAGGTGCCGTGCCTCTGGATGGGCTGATCGCATTTCAAATCCCCGCGGCGGGCCCGCAAGACCAGAACGCGCAGGACTCACTTCGGGCCGCGCTCGACAATGGGTTGACAACGGGACTCAATTTTTTGGCGGCCATTTACAATGGCCGTAAGAATATCGAGCCGGCAACGGTTCGTGTTGACCCAACCGAATCCGGAACAATTCGTTGGATGGACAGTTACGACGCCTACCGGCCAGCCTATTGCCTCACCAAACAGTATTTGGTCCTTTCAAGCTCACCAGATCTGATTTCTGAATTCTTGAAGGGATCGCGTCAAGACAACCTGGCTTCAAGTCGCCAGTTTCAAGGTGAATCAGACCGGTTCTTTCCCGACGAGAATCAAATTCTTTTCGTGAATCTGCTGAACGCACGACAGTTCTTATCAGAAAACAGGCAGTTCTTCATCGACCAGGCTGTCAAGTCACGTTCCGTTTCAGATGCCGCCGCCGCCGAAAAGATTTCGAGACTCGAAGAACTTTCGAGGATCTTTGACAGTGCCTTCGTTGCCGCTCGCGCCGAACCGCGGCGAATCCGTATCGTTGCCGGTGCGGTTGTTCGGCAATCCAACTCGGCACCTGCGAGATAATTCGGTTGAACGAATTATCCGCGTGTTTGCCCGCATTTTCTAATTCAGTGTTGGCACAGTCTCAGAGTTCATAAACAGCACCGTTGCGCAATTCGCAAAGTTTTCGTGGTTTATCGAGCTTCCGTAAACGAAATTCTCGCTCGATTGCATTCGGCGGGTTATTCTTCAAGAGCAACCATTGCGCTGGCAAAGTGTGACGTTTTCGCGAGTTTGATCGCGTGCCACGGCCGCCAATCGGCACGGTTGGCACAAGGCTCATCACCCTACGTTGGCAACCATCGCAATAGGCAAGAACGTTTTGCGACTGAACATTAATTTCCAATCACTGCTTCCCCCCTCAAAGAGGCATTGAAAATGACAGACGAATTATTAATCGAGTCAGAATCGACCGTCGATCGACGCGACAACGATCGTCGGGAAGGCGACCGCAGAAATGAAGAAGTGTCAGCCGAATTCAATGGTGAAGAACGACGTGCCGGCGGCCGTCGCAAAGTCGAGCGGCGTCGGCAGATCGATCCGACAACTTGCGAACGAGATTATATTGACGATGAAATCGATTTCATGAGAGCCATGGACGACTACAAACGCCGCAGCGGACGCCAGTTTCCAACATGGAGCGAAGTCTTGGAAGTCATCTGCAGCATCGGCTACCGCAAGGTTGCCGAAAGAACTGAAATCTTGCTGTAACGGCAATTGTACTGGACTGGAAAATCAAATAGGGCAAGCGCGTCTGTCGCTTGCCCTATTTTTCTTGGTTGATTGGGTGCCGCAATCGAGTCCGCTTCGCGAAAATCAAGCCGGATTTCTTCCGAAGGTCATGATCGTGATGTCATCGTTTTGCGGGCGGCCGTTGGCATGTTTGCGGACATCGGCCAGCAGCGCCTTTCCAAGCTCATCGGGTATGCGCGTGTTGTTCGTAATGAATTCGCACATCCGTTCCAACGTGTAGAGATTACCGTCCGGATCCATCGCTTCATCGACGCCATCCGTGAATAAGACGACCGTTTCGCCCGGTTCGAGAATCCGTTTCTCGACTTCGAACGGATAGTCGTCCATCACGCCGATTGGCAACCC